>CALFYN010001053.1 GCA_937952345.1 uncultured Acidobacteriota bacterium | reverse complement strand
GAGCGCATCTTCGACGCATTTCAACAGGCCGAGCCCGCCATGACACGCCGCTATGGCGGCTCCGGGCTGGGGCTTTCGATTGCCCGCGATCTGGTGGAACTTATGGGCGGGAGAATTTGGCTCGAACCCGGCGCCGAAGAGGGGGCGGCTTTCTCCTTCGAACTCCGGCTTCCGACGGCGGACTCGCGACCCTCGTCCCGCCCGGATACGGATTCGGAAATGCCCCAGCTTCCGCCATCCGCTTCACTGCGCATCCTGATTGTCGACGATATGGACGACAACCTGTTGCTCATCCGCTGCTACCTGGAGCATTCGCCGTGCACCATCGAGTTTGCCGCCAACGGTGCCGAAGCCCTGCACAAATTCCGCCGCCAGAAGTTCGATCTGGTGCTGATGGATATCCAGATGCCGGTGATGGACGGCTACGCCGCGGTGGAGGCGATCCGGGCTCTGGAGCGCGAAAGCGGACGTCCGCCTGTTCCGGTGTTGGCCTTGACCGCGCATGCCCTGAACGACGCCATTGAGAAAAGCCTCCTTGCCGGCTGCACCGGACATCTCGTCAAGCCCATCACGAAGGCCGCCCTCATGGAAGCCATCGTCCGTTATGCACGCTTGGCGCCCGCCGAACCTGAACCGCCGCATACGGCACCTGCCGTGAGAAAACTCATTCCCGGTTACCTCATGCGCCGCAAGCAGGATCTCCAAGCCCTGCACGAGGCACTCGAACGTAGCGACCTCGAATTGGTGCGCCGCATCGGGCATGACTGGAAGGGAAGCGGAGCCGGATACGGTTTGCCCATCGTTTCCGAGGTGGGCGGCGCACTGGAGTCGGCCGCTCACCGTAACGACGCACAGGAGATCCTCTGGCAGCTCCGCCGCATTGAACCGGTGCTCGAAAAGTCCCCCGCGCCGGGTCGAACGGAAGCAAGCCTCGCCTCCTGACGACAGCCCCTAGCGCGCGGTGGCGCCGCCGTCCACCACCATCGTGGTTCCCGTAACGTAAGTCGATTCGTCGCTTGCCAGATACAATGCCATACCCGCGATCTCTTCCGGCTGGCCCAGATAGGGCAGCGGCTGTGTCGCCTTCAGCTTTTCCATGTGCGCTTCGTTCTTCCAGAAATACTCGCTGAAATCGGTTTGAATCAGCCCTGGGCAGATGGCATTGACGCGGATGCGGTGCGGCCCGAATTCAATCGCCCAAATGCGCGTCATCATGATCAGCGCGGCTTTCGTCGAGCTGTACACCAGGCCTTGCGGCTGCGGCCGCAATCCGGCGATGGATGCGATGTTGATGATGGAGCCGCCGCCTCCGCGCGCCATCATCTGCGGCACCGTCATGCGGATCAGACGGTGCGCGGCGAGTACGTTCACTTCCATCGTCTTCAGCAGGGCCTCATCGGTGACGTCAAGTGCCGGCCCTTGGCCGATGTTCGTCGCGCTGTTGTTCACCAGGATGTCGATCGGACCGGCCTGCTTCTCCGTCTCGGCGACGAGGTTCTGCAATTGCTCCATCTTGCCGACGTGGCACGGCATCGGAATCACCCGCCCCGGCATCCCGGCACATTCGGCAGCCGTGGCTTCCAGGTTCTCCATCTTGCGGCTGGCGATCACCACCTGCGCCCCCGCCGCGGCAAACCGCTTCGCGATCGCCTTGCCGATTCCCCTGCCGCCACCGGTCACCAGGGCCACTTTTCCATCGAGTGTAAAGGACATCGCTGCTCATGATACTCGAATCAGTGGACGAAGAACCAAGTGCTACGATTTGAGTATGCAAGCCTCCACTTTCATCTCAGTGGAAGAGTATCTCGCCAGCCACTATGATCCGGACCGCGATTATGTGGATGGCGTTATCGAGGAGACGCCGCCGTTTCTCTGCATCGAGATTCTGTCTCCTTCCGACTCGCTCGATTCGATGCAGGAACGAATCGACGACTACCTCGCCTTCGGAGTCCCCTATGTTTGGGTGATCACCCCGAAGTCGCGCCGCGGCTGGATCTCGCGCCGGACAGCATCCGCGGAGCCAAAGACGGGATTCTCCGCACCCGCAATCGAAGTCCCCATCGCCGAACTGTTCGACAACGACTGACGACTACGCGCTCTGAATCGACTTCAGCAGCCACTCGCGGTTCGACGAAACATCTTTGAGCAGCTTCCCGCACAGTGCGTCGCGCTGCTCGTACAGCCGGTATCCCCGCGCATCACGCAAATACCCGCGTGCCTCCGGATGCCGCGCGAACAGCGTCTCCTCGCCCAATTCCTCACGAAGCGCCGCAAAGCGTGCCCGCTTGTCGAGCAGTGCTTTGATCAGAAACGGCATCACGATGCTGTAATCGGCCTGCATGCTCTCGGTGGTCTTCTGATAGCTGTCCTTGTCCACCTTGCCCCAGGTCACGGCTTCCGCCGGAGGGCATGACGACAACGACCCATCGGTCACCGGCGCGGTGACAATTTGCACATCGAAATGATAGCCGCGGATATCCGGCAACCCCAGCACCTGACCCAACGCGGGCTCCGGCTGCAGGTTGTAGTTCTTCGGCACGCCGCCGCCGAGAATCAGCGTTCCCAGCTTGCCCACCGGATGATCGAACAAGCCCCAGCGGTGATAGGCGCAGGCCTCAAACACCTCCGCGTGCAAATCGATCTCGAAGGCGTAATCCGGAATCAACCCCGCATTCCGCATCGCCCACAGCTTCATCGAATTGAGAAACACGCTGCCGTCGGCCGGCGCGCCCACCAGCACGGGGATCGCCCGTTCGAAACAGGTAGCCAGCAGCCCTCGATCCACACCCAGCGCCCGCTCCTGCTCGCCATAGAACTGCCCCAGCAGATAGCGCATCTCTGTGCCGGTCATCTTGCGCTGCAACTCCGGCCGGCGCAGAATCTCGGACAGGAACGAATCCTGATCGAGCAGCACCTGCTCAGCAAACGCCATATCGGTGACGCGGATGGTGCCCTCATCGCGCAGCGCGCCATCGTCGCCGAAAATCGGTACTTCGAAAATCGGATCCTTCGTGTGGTGGCGCAGCGAACGGTGCCCGTCGTGATAACAGACCGCGTCCGTCGTGCTCAAATACGCCACCCAGCCCGTTTCGAGAAGCGGAATCAGCCACGCCTGGTGCTGCCCCGACACCGTCACCGGCCCGGAAATGGACACCGTCAACGGGCAATCCATGCCGATGGCGGCATCCAGCAGCGTGTAGACCCGCCGCAGGAAGGCCCCGCCGAACGCCGGCAGGCTGTGGAGGAACAGATCCTCCAGGTTCCGGCACTCATCCACGCGCTTCACACGCACCGCGCGCCGGTGCGAACTGCTTTGAGAACCCATCGAATCGACCATAGCAACTGCCCCCATCGCGCGGCAATCACCGCGATTCTGCTAGCATAGATACGTTATGTCTATTCCCAACGTAAAGCGGTTCCGGATCCAGAATCCGGAAAATGGTGCATGGGCGACCATTATGGCCGTTCTGCCCAAAGGCGCCGATCAGGACGCCTATGTTGCGGATGCGACCAAGCGGTTTGACTGGAAAGCGTGGCAGGAAGCGCAAAACAAGCAGTTCAAGATTCGCGTCGGTCAGCAGAAGCAGAAGAAGGCGAAGTAAGCTTCCCTTCGCGACGGATTTCAGGGCAGCCGGGCAACGATGTTGCTGGCTGCCTTGCTTCCTTCGGCCGCTACTTCCGTGTCCGTATCCTGTTTCAAGGTTTCCAGCACTTCCAGCGTTTCCTTGTCCCCTGTCTGCCCGAACACCCGCGCCAGCCGGATCTTTTCTTCTTTCGTCGACTGCAATTGCCGCACCGCCGGATACAGCGCCTTGCGCACCGCCTCATCGCGCGCCAGTTCCACCAGCAACGGCTCGGCGGCGTTCTGATAGGAACGCGAGTTCAGCGTGTTCACCAGGTATTGCAGCGGGCTGAATTCGGATAGCTCCGTACGCCCCAGCAGCACCATGGCAAAGGCCATCGAAAGCCGCGGCCCCATTTTCTTCTCCTGCTCGAAGGCGCGTTCCAACAACGGCACGTCGGCGATATTCTTCAACCGGCCCAAGCCCTCGGCCGCCGCCGCGCGCAGACCATCATCCTTCTCCT
This sequence comes from uncultured Acidobacteriota bacterium, assembly GCA_937952345.1. GTDB lineage: Bacteria > Acidobacteriota > Terriglobia > Bryobacterales > Bryobacteraceae > CADEFT01. The sequence goes on along the minus strand of CALFYN010001053.1, from coordinate 5,439 downwards.
CGAAGTACTTCAGATAGAGCCCGCGATTCTGCTCATCGGGCATCATCGCCAGTGCCGTGATCACAGCCCGCTGGATCTTCACATTCCGCGCCCGCTCCACCAGTTCGCGCAAATCGCCGATAGCGGCACGATTGCGCAGAATGCCGGTGGTTTCAATTGCCGCAATCTGCACCGAGTCATGCAGGTCGCGCAGCAGATACTGTATCTTTGGCCCGGATTCAAGATCGCGGATCTTCTGAATCGCGATCAGCGATTCGTACAGCAGCAGGCTGTCTTTCGACCGCAGCGCCTCGTACAGATCCTCAAGCGCCGCATGCCCGCGCAGAATCCCGATCGCCCTGGCGGCATTAGCCCGCGCTTCCAGGTTCTGGCCTTGCTTTGCCATCTGCCCTAGCGCTGTGATCACATCGGGGCGGACGGTCACATGCGCATCCACAATCTCGTTATTGGTGTCCGTGAACCGGCTTTTCAACGAGGAAGTGGCCCGCTTCAGAGAGCCGCTCAATCCTGTCTTCAGATAACCGGGAAGATAGAAGTTGACTATGCCGTCGACGGCCCGGGTTTGAATCCCTGCCTCGGCGTCGTGCGTGGCCTTGAGCAAAGGATCCAGCGCGCGCGGCGTGCCCAGTTCGGCGATCGCTTTCACGGCCTCCCAGCGCACCTCGGAATCCGCATCGTCCAGATAGGGCTCCAGGCGCGGAATGGCCCCCGTGCCCTGCTTGGCGATATCGCGCACGCCTCGCACCCGGTCTTTCACGCTGGCTTCCTGCCACGCGGGCAGCAGATTGGCCGCGGCGATGAAAAAGATGACGAGCCGCATCTCTATTTAGACGCTCAGCGCACGAACTCCAGTTTCACCTGTTTGGTGATGATCCCCGCTTCGTATCCCATATCGAGCAACTTCTGCGCGGCCAGCGGAACCTGCTCGCCGCAATCCACCGTGTAGTGGTTCACATACATGCCGACGAACTTCTGCGCCATGGCCACATCCATGTCCCGCGCGAACTGCAGTGCATAGTTGATCGCCTCTTCGCTGTTGTCCAGCGCGTACTTGATGCTCTCGCTCAGCAGCCGGCAGCATTCCGATTGTACATCCGGCGTCAGCGACCGCAGAATCGCATTGGCGCCCAGCGGCAGCGGCAGATTGTACTTCGTCTTCCACCAGCGCCCCAAGTCGAGCACGTTGTGGAAGCCTTCCTTCGAATAGGTCAACTGCCCCTCGTGAATCACCAACCCCAGATCCACGCTGTGTTCTTTCACGGCGTCGAGAATCTTATCGAAAGGAATGACCACGGTTTCGAAATCGGGTTCGAACAACTTCAGCGTCAGGTACGCCGTAGTCATCGTTCCAGGAATGCCGATCCGCTTCCCTTTGATCTCCTCCGGCGCATACGGGCGCATCGCCGCGAGCAACGGGCCGTATCCATCTCCGATGCTTGAGCCGGCGGCCGTCAACACGTACTTATCCGCGACGTAGGGATAGGCGTGGTATGAGATTGCCGTCATCTCATACACACCCTCCAGCGCCTTGCGGTTCAAGGATTCGATGTCCTCCAGAACGTGCCGCAAAGTGATCCGCCGCGAGCGGACCTTCTTCGTGGCAAGCCCGTAGAACATGTATGCATCATCGGAGTCCGGGCTGTGGGCGCAGACAATCTCGCTTACATCCGCTGTGGTCATATGGGGAAGAACTTCAAATCATAGCAGAATGCGGAGGTCTCAGGGTTTTTTCCGATACCCGCATCGAATGTTGCCCCCAGCCGTGCCGGCTCTCCAGCCAGCCAATTGGCTTGCTTGGACCAGTCCAATCGTGATAGCCTGAAGTCCAATAGGATGCTACCGCAAATCCGGCTGGATTCCAATTCGGATGCCCCGCTGTACCGTCAATTGTACGATCAGCTACGGTTGCATATTCAGTCAGGACGCATCAGCAAGGGGGAACGGCTCCCCGCAACACGCGAATTGGCTGGCCTACTTGGCTTGAACCGGGCCACCGTCGCGGCGGCCTACGAACTGCTCGAAAACGAAGGCTTGATGAAGGGCCACGTTGGTCGCGGCAGTTTTGTGGAAGGTGAGGCGCAACCCCAACCCCGCACATCCTGGACAGGCCTGTCCCCTGCCGCCGAGCCGCTGCCGCACCTGTCCATGTCCGCCGATGGCATCAGCTTTGCATCATCCCGGCCCGCCGGCGACCTGTTCCCGATGGACGAATTCCGGGCCACCTGCGAAGAAGTCATCCGTGGCCGCGACGCCGCTTCCATTCTTCAATTAGGCTCGCCCTCCGGCTATCCGCCGCTGCGTTCCTACCTGCTCGCCGAAGCCAGGCGCGATGCTTCCGCCCGCGAGTCCGATGACATTCTCATCACCAGCGGCTGCCAGCAGGCGCTCGACCTGCTGCAGCGCGTGCTGATTCGCCCCGGCGATACGGTAGCGCTCGAAGATCCCGTGTATCCGGGACTGCGCGGCCTATTCCTGGCCGCCGGCGCGCGATTGGCGGGAGTGCCAGTCGGCGTCAACGGCATCGAACCATCCACGCTTCGCACCGTGATCGAACGCGAGCGCCCGCGCCTGCTGGTGGTCACGCCGAATTTCCAGAACCCTACCGGCGCAACCATGCCCCTGTCCACGCGGCAGGCCATTCTGCAACTGGCCGGCGAACACGGCGTCATGCTCGTCGAAAATGATATCTACGGCACCCTTCGCTACGAGGGCGAGCCCGTACCGTCTCTGAAACAACTTGACCCATCCGGCGACGTCATCTCCATCGGCAGCTTCTCCAAAGTGGCGTTTCCCGGATTGCGCGTCGGCTGGGTTATCGCTTCGCACCTGCTCATCGCCCGCCTCCAGGAGGCCAAGCAGTGGTGCGATCTGCACAGCGATCAGCTTTCGCAAGCCGTCATGTTCCGCTTCGCCGAATCCGGCCGCCTCGCCGAGCATCGCCAGAAAGTGCTCGCCGCCGGTGCCGAACGCCTTAGCGCGGTCCTCGCCGCCTGCAAGCGCCATCTGCCCGCCGGCAGCCGCTGGACGCATCCCCAAGGTGGCATGAACCTGTGGGTGCGGCTTCCCGAGCCGCTCGATTCCGCCGATCTGCTGCCCCGCGCCGAGGCGGCGAACGTGAATTATCTACCGGGCAAGTATTTCGCCATCTCGCGCACCGAACCGGGTGCGCTCCGCTTGTCTTTCGCCGGGCTGTCGCCCGCCCGCATCCAGCAGGGTGTAGCGCAACTCGGCTCGATTTTTCGAACGGAACTGGAGCGCGTGCGCGCCAACCGCCGCGCCGCCCCCATGCCCGCTCTGGTTTGAAGATTTTTCCTTAGGGAGGGAGTAACAACACTATGCGTTTCCTCGATGAAGCGTTTCGTCTCAAAACCGGCCTCGCCGAAATGTTAAAGGGTGGCGTCATCATGGACGTCACCAACGCCGAACAGGCCGTCATCGCCGAAAAGGCCGGCGCCGCTGCCGTCATGGCTCTCGAGCGTGTCCCCGCCGACATCCGCAAGGAAGGCGGCGTGGCCCGCATGGCGCCCATCAGCAAGATCCGCGAGATCATGGCCGCCGTGTCCATCCCCGTCATGGCCAAAGCACGCATCGGCCACTTCATGGAAGCCCAGGTGCTTGAAGCTCTCAAGGTCGACTACATCGACGAGAGCGAAGTGCTCACCCCCGCCGACGAAGAGCACCACATCGACAAGCGTGCCTTCAAAACGCCGTTTGTCTGCGGTGCGCGCAACCTCGGCGAGGCGCTCCGCCGCATTGCCGAAGGCGCTGCCATGATCCGCACCAAAGGCGAAGCCGGATCCGGCAACATTGTCGAAGCCGTCCGCCACATTCGCACCATCGTCAAGGAGATGAAGCAGCTCACCGTGCTCGGCCACGAGGAACTGGTGGCCGAATCGAAGAAGCTGCAAGCCCCGCTCGAACTGGTGGAATACGTCGCCGAGCACGGCAAACTCCCCGTCCCGAACTTCTCCGCCGGCGGCATCGCCACCCCTGCCGACGCCGCGCTCGTCATGCAGTTGGGCGCCGAAGCCGTCTTCGTAGGGAGCGGTATCTTCAAGTCGAATGATCCCGAGGCCCGCGCCAAGGCGATCGTGAAAGCAGCGACTTACTTCAAGGACCCGGCCAAGTTGCTGGAGGCGAGTGAAGAGTTGGGTGTCGGCATGTTCGGCCTCGATGTGGCCAAGCTGCCCGAATCCGAACTCCTCCAGACCCGTGGCTGGTAGCATGCCGAGGGTCGGAGTGCTTGCCCTGCAAGGCGACTTCGAAGCGCACCGCATCGCGCTCGAACGCGCCGGGGCTGAAGCAGTGGAAGTGCGCACCGCCGCCGGCTTGGATGACGTCGATGCTCTTGTCATCCCCGGCGGCGAAAGCACCACCATGCTCAAGCTCCTGCACATGGAGAATCTGTTCGCCCCTCTCGCCGCATTCGGCGCGAAAAAGCCCGTATTCGGCACCTGTGCCGGAGCCATCCTCCTCGCCAGCGATGTGTTGTCTCCAAAACAGGAATCACTCGGCCTGGTGGATCTGGCTGTGGAGCGCAATGCCTACGGCCGCCAGATCGACAGCCGCATCGTCACCTTGCACCCGGAGCGAGACGCCGGTTTGCCGGAGAACATGGAGGCCGTCTTCATCCGCGCGCCCATCATTCGCCGCACCGGAAAAGATGTCCGCGTCCTGGCGCGCTACGGCGACGATCCCGTGCTGGTGGAACAGGGCCGCCATCTCATTGCAACTTTCCACCCCGAACTGTCCTCCGACGCTTCCGTTCACCGCCTGTTCCTTGCTAAGGTGAGCCAAGGATAGTTTCGCCTGCCATGGACCGTCCCATCCGTGTTTTGTTTCTCTGTATCGGCAACGCCATCCGCAGCCAGATGGCGGAAGGCTTTGCGCGCTGTTACGGCAGCGATGTGATTGTTGCCAAAAGCGCCGGACTGAGTCCTACCACGCATATCATGCCCCTGACCCGCAAGGTGATGACGGATCGCAACATCGATCTCGGGGACGTGCTGCCGAAATCGGTCACCGACCATCAGGCGGACGCATTCGATCTGGTGGTCAACCTCAGCGGACTGCCCACGCCCAAGGAACTGCGCGCACCGGTGCGGGATTGGAAAGTGAAGGATCCCATGGGAGGCAAGGAACAGGCCTACCGCGAAGCCGCCGACGAAATCGAGCGCCTGGTGATGAATCTCATCCTCGAACTGCGCCAATTGCGGAAGAAGTGGCAGCAAACGGGAATTGACAGACGAGGGGCAGGTTGCGGAGAATAGGAATGTTCGCCCTCACATTCATGTGCGGATGTGGCGGAACTGGCAGACGCGCTAGATTCAGGTTCTAGTTCTCGCAAGGGAGTGGAGGTTCAAGTCCTCTCATCCGCACCAATAAAATCAATAATTTACAGAGATTTTGACGCCCTCCACCGGAGGGCGTTTTCGCGTT
>CALFYN010001052.1 GCA_937952345.1 uncultured Acidobacteriota bacterium | reverse complement strand
CGCTCAGTGAATCGTATTCGAATACCCGCTCAAAGCGGCTCTGCGCCTGCTCATTGGCCGCGGTCAGCACGCCTGGGTTGACGAAGATGCCGATCATCGGCGGCAATTCACGCCTGGCGATGAGGTTGTCGAACACCACCGGCACTCGCACGTTGTTGCTGAGTGCTCCGTTACCGTCCAGGAAGATCATGAACGGTGCGGGCTTCGATGCGTCATACTGCGCCGGAACGTAGATGGAATAGTTGTGCGGAGTGCCCGGGAAATACTTGCCCGGCGGCAGCACGTGCGCCGTCACATTGCCTTTCGGAACACCCGGTCGTGGTTGCGAGTCCGGTCCCAGTACATATAGTTCGGCGGGTAACGCCAGACCCGCGGCCATTGCCCATACGAATAGAATCCTCATCTCTGGATGAGTATAGTATTCCCTATGCGTCTTCTTCCCCTTCTGCTCAGCGCGGCTCTTTCTGCATCGGCTGCGGGCAGGTATCTGGAAGTCAACTATCCGCCGGGCGATTTGCCGATTGCCGCCAAGTACACGCTGTGGGTGCCGGACACGGCGAAGCCGCTACGCGCGTTGATCGTGCACCAGCATGGCTGCGGCGCTCCAGCGGCGCGCGGTGGATCCACGGCGGCATTCGATCTGCACTGGCAAGCGCTCGCCGCCAAGTGGGATGCTGCATTGCTTGCTCCCTACTACATGCAGGTCGATGACAAACTGTGCCGCGAATGGTCGGACCCACGCAATGGATCGGAGAAGATCTTTCTGCGCGCGATCGGTAACTTCGCCGCGCGACTGCGCCGCCCGGAGTTGAAGGACGCGCCGTGGGTGTTATGGGGGCATTCGGGCGGAGGCACTTGGGTTGGCATCATGACGCTGCTGCATCCTGAGCGTGTGGCTGCGGTCTGGTATCGTTCCGGGGCGCCGATGGCGGAAACAAATATCCCTGAAGCTGTTTTTTCCATTCCGGCCATGACCAACGCCGGAGTGAACGAGCGCGAAGGGCGCTTCCAAGGAGCGTGGGATAACTCGCTCGGTTGGTTCCGTCGGCTACGTGCTAAAGGTGCGCCGATCGGATTCGCGCCCGATCCGCGATCTTCGCATGAATGCGCCGATTCACGGTACCTGGCAATTCCATATTTCGACGCGGTGATGGCGATGCGATTGCCCGTGCAGGGGGTTAAGCTGCGGACTGTTTTGCAGGCTCATGCCTGGCTCGCCCAGCCGCTTAGCGATGAAGCCTCGCCGGCGGCCTCCTTTCGTGGCGATCGCAACGAGTCGGTGTGGCTGCCGAATGTGGCCGTGGCCAAAGCATGGGCCGAGTATGTGAAAACCGGTGCGGTATCCGACCAGACTCCGCCGCCTGCGCCTTCAATGGTGACAGCAACACGCGCCGCATCTGGGGCGGTGGAGATCTCCTGGCGTGCGGAGGCTGACTTCGAAAGCGGGATCCAAAGCTTTCTCATCTTGCGCGATGGGGCGCAGATCGCTCAAGTGCCAGAGACTCCCAAGGGGCGATTCGGGCGTCCGCTGTTCCAGCCGATGAGTTATCACGATACACCGGAGGCGCCGGTGCCCGAGCCGCACTACACCGATAGCGAAGGCGGAAATCACGCCTATAGGGTGGTTACAGTGAACAGTGTGGGGCTGCGTTCCAAACCGTCGAGGCCGGCTCGGGCCGTTATAGAATAGAGGGCATCTGACATGTCTCATCTGGGCTCCACGTGGATCAGTCTGTGCGCGCTGTTCGCAGCCTCCGCCGCGGCGCAAAACCCTACCGCTGCGTTCCGCCAGCATTGCTTCGCCTGCCATGGCAAAGCGGCCGCCGGCGGTATCAACCTGGAGCAACTCACCGCCAACCCTTCGATGGGCGAACAGTTCCAGCAATGGCAGAAAGTGGCCACGGCGTTGGAACAGAAGCGCATGCCTCCGGCGAAGATGCCACAACTGAACGAGCAGCAGCGCCTCGCGGCGGTGCACTGGATTCGCGGCAGCCTGAAGGAACATGCGCGCCGCACGGCGGGAGATCCAGGGCGCGTGACCATGCGCCGCCTCACCAGCGGTGAGTACGCCTACACTGTGCGCGATCTCACCGGCCTCGATTTCAAACTCGATCGAGACTTCGTCAGTGACTCAGTGGGTGGTGAAGGGTTCACCAACTTCGGCGATGTGCAGTTCCTCGACGACGCCAACCTCGAGCGCTATCTGGCGACGGCGAAGATCATCGCTTCGCATGCCGTGATCGGCGCCGGCCCGTTGCGCTTCTACGACGCTCCTGGCAAGAGCGGCATGGAACTCTCCGCCATCAACCGCATTCAGGAAATCTACGTTGCCAACGGCTTCCGCGCGGCGGCGGGAGAAGGCGCGAAGCCCTACGGATTGGAGCGCTACGCCAAGGCCTTCCACGCCGCATGGCGCTACCAGCATCGCGCCGCATTGGGTCAGCCGAACGCCACCCTGGCATCCATTGCCAACGCCGAGGGTCTCAGTGTGCGCTTCGTGGAACACATTTGGGCAGTGTTGCATCAGCCGTCGGCTTCGTATCCGACATCCGATGTGGTGGCCCGTTTCCGCAAGTTCCCATCACCTTCGTCGCCCGGTGCGGTGAAAGCCTCGCAGAAGGCAAGCGAAGAGTTACAGGCGTTCCTTATGGATTGGCCGCGCATGCTGTTTGCCGCCGGCGCACTCGCCGCGGGGGGACTGGGCGACGAGCGTGCCCTTGTGCTGACGGAAGCCTCGGTGGAAGCCAAACCGAAGAACCGCTATCGTTACGTTGCCTTGCTCCGGTCGCGTAGTGGCGAGCCGCGGCCTCCACGCATGGTGCTGATGATGGTGAACGTCAACCCGGATTCGAAGGACAAGCCCACCGTCATTTGGCGCAATCCCACGGTTCGCTTCCGCAATGCCGATCGCAGCGAAGGCGCGTCGATGCCGTTGCGCGAAGTCGTCAATGATGCCGTGCGGGCCCAACTCAACTTCGGTGTGCATCCCAACGGCGGCAGCATCGGGCCGAACGATTTCGTCACGGTTGGTGAGTCGGCGGTGACACTCGACCTGAAGCCTCCGCAGAAGGCCGGCGCGATCGAGTTGCTGGTGGATGCCGAGATGATCAATGGACCAGCTGGAGACGCCGTGCTCCGCACGACGATCTCGGAAAGCGAAGACCTCGGGAAAGGACGCCCCGTCTGGGCGCTGCTGGCCGATACCGCAAATGACGGTTTTAGGAAGTGGAAGACCGGCGTGCTGCAGTTTGGCGCGAACCTGCCGCAGATCTCGCACGGCGAGCCGAATCCTTCCGACCGCGATCCGATTCCGCCTCCGTTCAACAATAACTATAATCAGCCGGAGCGCGATCACTTTCACGCCAAGCTCAAATACTTCCGCGATGACCGCTTCCTGGTGGAGAAGATGCTGGACGATGCGGCGCGCAAGCGCCTCGATGAGGCATGGTCGGATCTGCTGCTGTCGTTCGAGTTCCACGATGAATTCCTGCGCTTCGTGGTGCGCAAGTACAAACTCGATCTGAAGACGCAGGACATTGAGAAGTTGACCGCGGAAGAGATTGCCGCTCTGCCGGCCGAGCCTCGCCAGTACGTTCAGGAACTGCGCGCCAACAACGATGCCCTGATGGCAATGCAGCGCGCCGCGCGCAATGCTCACGTGGACGAATGTCTGCGCTTCGCCGCCGAGGCGTGGCGGCGCCCGCTCACCGAGCCCGAGAAGCAAAGCCTGCGTGCGTTCTACACCAAGGCGCGGCAGGGCATGGAACTCGATCATGAAGCTTCGGTGCGGGCATTGCTGACTCGCATTCTCGTCGCGCCCGCGTTCCTCTACCGCCTGGAGAAACCGGCGGAAGGCCTTGCGGCGAGGCCGTTGAACCCGCATGAAGTGGCCAGCCGGTTGAGCTACTTCCTATGGTCTTCCGTGCCGGATACAACACTGCGAAGAGCGGCCGATGCGGGGGTGTTAGCTACGCCTATGCAGTTGTCCGCGCAGGTGAAACGAATGCTCGCTGATGGGCGTGCGCGGCGCCTGGCCACCGAGTTCTTCGGACAGTGGCTCGGCTTCTACCGCTTTGACCAGCACACAGGCGTCGATACGAAACGGTTTCCCGAGTTCAGTGATCCGATCAAGTCCGCGATGTATGACGAAGCTGTTAGCTTCTTCGAACACATCGTCCGCAATGATCGCCCGGTGAGCGAGATCTTCTACGCCGAATACGCATTCCTGAACAAGGATCTGGCCAAGTTCTACGGCGTCGACAAGCAGGTTTCCTCGACCACGCGCGTGGAAATGTTGGAAGGAGCCAATGCGTTCCATCGTGGCGGGCTGCTACGGTTGGGCGCCGTGTTGACAGCCACTTCCGCGCCGCTGCGTACCAGTCCGGTCAAACGCGGCGATTGGCTGTTGCGGCGCATCATGGGGACTCCGGTTCCGCCGCCGCCCGCCGATGCCGGCTCCATCCCCGCTGATGAGAAGTCGTTCGGTGGATTGAGCCTGCGCGAGAAGTTGGACGCGCACAAGCGCAACGCCACCTGTGCCGGGTGCCATACGCGCATCGATCCGCTGGGCTTTCCATTGGAACGCTACGATTCGATCGGACGCTGGCGCGATACCTATTCCGACGGCAAGCCGGTGGACGACACCAGCGAAATGATGGACAAGCGCCAGTTGGCCGGTGTCGAGGGATTGCTCGATTACATCCGCGCCAATGAGCCCCAGGTGCTGCGCACCTTCTACGGCAAGATGCTTGGCTATGCACTGGGCCGGACGTTGTTGATTTCCGATCAGCCGTTACTCGATAAGCTTGTCGCGCAGGGTGGTAACGTGACGTTCTCTCAGGTCGTTGGGGAAATCGTGTCGAGCCCGCAATTCCGCAGTCGCAAAGATCCGTCCATATCGCTGGCAAGGAGCAACAGACCATGAAGAAGACATCTGCCGCATTTCAGAAATCACGGCGCCACTTTCTGCGCGGAGCGGGCGTTGCCCTCGCGTTGCCTTGGTTGGAATCGCTTCCTCTGGCCGCGGCGCCGGCGACGACGATTTCGAATAATCCTCCGCTACGGTACGCGCTCGTCTACTTCTCCAACGGCGTGGAGCCGGAGCATTGGTGGGCCAAGGGCAGTGGAACAGAGATGCAATTGGGGCCTGGGGCCTCACCCCTCACGCCGCACCGCGAGGACATCGTCTTTCTGCGCGGGCTGTACAACAAGCAGGCACTGCAGTCCACCAGTCCGCATTTGGGGCGCATGGCCAACATGCTTTCGGGTGGCACGGTAAGCCTTGATCCCAGTGAGATCAAAGTGGCCACCACTTTCGATCAGGTGCTGGCGCGCGAGATCGGCGGCAACACGGCCGTACCGAGCCTTGCGCTGGGCATTGAGCCGAATGAACTGCGTCTGGAAGACGGGCTCTCGATGATCTACAGTTCGTGCGTTTCGTGGGCGTCGCCTACGAAGCCGGCTACGAAGGAGATCTATCCGGCGCGGGCCTATGATATGCTCGTCGGCGATGGCAGTGGCCGCCCGCTGGACCGGACGATCCTCGATGCCGTGCGCGCCGATACAAAGAGCCTGCAAACGAACATCGGCAGCGGCGACAAGCGCAAACTCGACGAATATCTCGAATCCATTCGCGACATCGAGAAGCGCATTGAGCGTGCTTCGAAGGATGAGCGGTTGGAAGGGTGGAAACCTTCGCTGGCAAAACCGAATATCACCCGGCCCGCGGAGCAGTTGCCACAGGACGTGCCGTCGCATATCAAGCTGATGCTGGATCTGACCGTGCTCGCTTTCCAGATGGATAAGACGCGGCTGGTGACGTTGATGCTGAACAACGACCTGTCGCAGATGAACTTCGGCTTCATCGACGGTGTGCAGGGCGCGTTGCACCTTGATCTGACACACAACGGCAAAGCGCCCAAGGCCGAGGCGATGTATCTGAAGACGAACCAATACCATGTGCAGCAGTTCGTCTATCTGCTGGAGCGGCTAAAGGCGATTGACGAGGGCGGGTCTTCAATCTTCGACAATTCGATCCTGATGCTGGCCTCGAACTTGTTTGACGGCGATGCGCACAGCGCGGATCATATGCCGTTTGTACTTTCTGGGCGCGCTGGGGGGGCGATGAAGACCGGCCGCGTACTGGACTACATGGATAAGGGCGACGACAACCGGCGTGCGTGCAGCCTGTACTTGTCGATCATGGATCGTATGGGGCTGAAGTTGGATCGCTTCGGCGATACTGACAAACGGCTGCCAGATCTATTCGCCTAAACGGCGCAACATATCCCAGAGCGGATAGCCGAATTCGTCGGCGATGGCGAAGGCCGCTGCGACCGCCAACAGCGCATAGAGCGCGTACTTGCCGTAGTGGCGCAGGATCATGGCACGCTGCGATTCGGGACGGCTCCGGGTCCACAGTTGGCGATGGTTGGCCTGGATGAACTGCTCGGCATATGCCGCATTGCGGAGCGTGAAGCGGCGCCAGGCGGGCTCGAAGGTTTGCGAGAGATCATCGGTGAACTCGATGGCGCTAGTGATGGACGATGGCGCTCGCACAGCCAGATGCCGGCTGCCTCGCCAGATCGCTGCGGCGCATCCGAGGATAATTCCTGTGAAGAATGCAGCGATACCTCCACTGATGGCCAGTCCGCGCAGATCGCCGTTTTTCAGGGAACTCAGCACGGAGGGCAGTGTGACGGAGAGTGCCCAACTGCTGCCGAGCGCTGGGATCCACAACACCCATCCATGCAGTAGACGGCGGAAGAACAACGTTGGATCGGGCTTTGTTTCGGCGCGATGGGCCGCGATACAGGGTTCGCAAAAGAACGGGCGGTAAGCGACAACCGATCGCGATTGGCCGTCGTCGTCGCGATAGGTGAAGACTCGTGCTACGGGGAGCCGGGCTTGCGCCGGCGCGCAGCAGTTGGCGCAGATTTGGGGAAAGACCGGATTGCCGGACAGGGGAACGACGTGGATCTCGCCGTCAGGCATTTATTGCGCCGCGGCGAGGCGCGCCTGCACGTTCTTCAGGCGTCCCGGTTCATGGCAGGTGATGCACATGTTGTCGGTTTCGCTGTTGAGAGCGGGGAGTGTCTTCCAGCGCTTCGCGCGCGCCTCATAAGGCGAGCCCGCGAGTTTGGTGGCCATTTCATCGATGAGGGCGTCGCGGTCCGCTCTGTCGCCGAGGTGGTCTGATGCGTAGGCCAGAAGCGACCAAGTTTCGCCGCGCATATGCGGCGGCAGCTTGTCGAATGCCGGGCCCTGCATCTGCGGGACCTTGCGGAGCAGTTCCCGGCCGTCGCTATAGAGCCAATGCTTGTCTTCATCGGGGGCATAGTAGGCGCCCATGATCATCGAGCCGCCGACGATGATGTAGACGGCGACATCGTTGGGATTGGCGGCAATGGCCTTTTCCCGCAGCACTTTACTTTCCGCGAGGTGCTGGCGGTACTTGTCCTTGTTGCCTTTTGCCAACGCGTCGCGCATGTGGTAATGGGCGGCGAGAAACTTCCAGGCCAGAGCGCTAGAGTGATTCGGATTTGAGGCGAGGAAGTGATCGAGTTTGCGCTCGCCACGCGCCAGCGCCTCCGCATCCTTCGCCATCCAGCCCGCGAAGAGATCCTCACGCACCCAGGTGTGGATAGTCAGTTTCTCCGGTTTGTCGAGGCTTTCGGCTGTGAGCAGAAACGGAACGGCCAGCAATCCCAGTAATGTGTAGCGCATGTTTCAAAGCTTACCCTACAGTTTCCATACGGTGCGCAGCCATTCGATCATTTTCGATTTGTAACCCTGGAAAGCGGGGTTCTTCTCCCAGGGGCCGACCCCGTGGGGAGCGCCTTCGACGGTGAAGACTTCGCACTGATTGCCGTGTTTCTTCAAAGCGTCGCAAAGCAGCGGGGATTGATCGTAGGGCACCGCCGCGTCTTTCGTGCCGTGGATGAAGAGGAACGGCGGCAGTCCTTTCCGCACGTAGCTGATTGGTGAAGCTTCGCGGAGTCTGGCAATGCCGGCTTCGTCGAGTTTGTCGACGCCGAGGAACTCACGCAGGTTCTTCGTGACTTCGCCACGCTCCTTCTCGCGCTTCAGCAGATCGTGCGCGCCATAGAAGTCGATGACCGCGGAGACTTCGGCGCCTTTGTTGCGCTTGATGCCTGCATAGGCGACGAGGTGCCCGCCGGCGGATTCGCCGAGCAGTGCGATGCGCCGAGTGTCCACTTTGTA
>CALFYN010001051.1 GCA_937952345.1 uncultured Acidobacteriota bacterium | reverse complement strand
CCGCCATTGGTGAGAATGTCCTGATATTCGGCTTCGATGGTCTCTTTCACCCAATCCCAGCCGCGATCCTTGATGACGAACTTCAGCCGCGCCGTGTTCTTGTTCTGGCGGTTGCCGTACTTGTTGAACAGCCGGATGATCGCCTCCAGCCGCGGCACGAGTTGCTCCACGGGGAGGAATTCGTCGAGCAGGTGCGCCTCACGCGGCAACGGCCCCAGGCCACCGCCGACGAAAACACGAAAGCCCTTTTTTGGTTCGCCGTTCTCTTCGCGAGTCACGGCCACCAACCCCGCATCGTGCATGCCCGCCAGCATGGGGTCTGAGGCATAGCCGCTGAAAGAGATCTTGAATTTGCGCGGCAGGCTATCGGTCAGTTCCTTGTGCAGGAAGGCAAACGCGGCCTGGCGCGCGTACGGGCGCACATCGAATGCTTCGCCCGGCAGCAATCCCGCCAGCGAATCCGCGGTGACGTTGCGCACGGTGTTGTAGCAGGCTTCGCGCGTGGTGAGGCGCGCGTCGGCGAGCATGTGCAGGAGATCAGGCACCTGTTTCAGCGGCACAAAGTGATACTGCATGTTTTGCCGCGTGGTGAGATGGCCCTTGCCGCCACCGAAGGCATCGGCAACCCGTGCCAATTGCACCATCTGAGCCGCCGTCAACGTGCCGCCCGGCACCTTCGTGCGGATCATTTGCACGCCGGGTTGCCGCTGGCTGTAGATACCGCGGCGCAACCGCTGGGCGCGAAACTGGTCGTCGTTGATCTCGCCGGCGAGATAACGTTCAATATGTTGGCGAAATACCTCGATGTCCGAGCGGACAGTCTTGTCGTACTCGGCTTCGGTCGGCGTGTTAGCGGAATAGACGGGCGCTTCGGTAATCTCCATATTCCCTATAGAGATTAGCATGTTTGGATCTTGCATACAAGTAGTCTTTTGTATAGATATCACATCCGACGGACGCGACGGTCAGCGATTGCGGCTCCAAAGGGCAAGGAGAATCGGTATGCCCAGCAGGAGTCCACTTCCGGGCTCCGGGATGGCGGAGGTTATCTGGTATACATTGCCGGTACCCCAGTCAGCGATGAACAGCGAATCGTTGGTTGCCATGACTCCGACGAGGTTTCCTACCCCTGGCAATCCACTCTCGACGAAGTGGGAAACCTGGCCGGTGGCGAAATCGTAAAATGCAACGGCATTCTCGTCGTTGACGCCGCTGCTCTTGCCGGAGAAGCCCGTGAAGATGCCGTTGTTCCACCCCGAGGGGAAAGCGGTGGGTGCGAAGGCGATCTCAGTGGGCCCTTCGCTGCGGCCGGCGGCGGGAGGATTCGGGATGGGTTGGAACACGGCAACGGGCATCTGCACACCGGCACAGTCGCCGACCTCGATTCCGGTGCCAAAGGCGATGTAACAATTGGGGTAGCCAAAATCGAAGGCCGCGTTTCCAACCAAATCCGCGCCAATTCGATTCAGTTCCTCGGCCTGCGGGGGAAGGCTTGTAGGGGTGTTCGGCTCCTCATCGATGGCGTTGTCGGCGAAGTAGAAGTCACCCGTTTCGGGATGAAAGGCCATGCCATAGACGTTGCGGATGCCGGTGGCCACGGTGCGCAGATTGGATGCCACGGGAGTCGCGCCGGTTGTGTCGACGGTGATCATATATAGAGCGTCACCGCTCAGTTGGAGCGGGCCCATTTGCAATCCGGTAACGGTGACGGGATCGACGGAAGTCTGCGCATTGAATTGGGATCCGATGTTGAAGACGAGGTCATAGGATCCCGGGCTGCCGGGAGTTGCTCGGACGGCCATGCCGAGGGTCGGGTGGTACCAATCGCTGGGAAAAGTGAACTGCAAATCACCGACGCTGGTCATCGGATCGGCGGGGGTTGCTCCGGGGGACAGCATGCGGATGGTCCGGCTGCCCAATTCCCCCACCAGATAATAGGGGCCTGCTTGTTTGAGCTGGGTGATTGGACCCGACCCGGTGCTGTACACGATTGTGCCGGGGCCATCGGCCAGGCCATCGTGATTGTTGTCTGTGAACCGCGTGATGGTGCCGGCGGACCAGGTCTGCGAGTGGGCGATGAGGAAGGATCCATCGGAAGCCAACGCCACCGCATTCGCGCGGGGCAGATTTGCGGCGAAGGTGGTGACGCGAAAGAGGTTGGGATCCAGCACCGCGGTATTGAGGGCCAGGTCACCAAAAACCGGAAATACCGATAGAAGTAATGCGGCGGCAATTCTTTGCATATTAGGTATAGATAATACAGCAAATATTTGCGCCGCGGGAGGCGGCGGTTCACATTTGGACCGGAAAGGCGGACCAGCGGCCGGCCTTCCTGCTTGCAACGATCAGGGATGGTACAGCGCCTTGCGCCGCCGTGATGAGGCGGCCCTCTTCGGACCAGAAGGCGCTGCGTCCGGCGGAGAGTTCGCCGCCGGTTGTTCCGCTGTAGTTGGCGAGGAGAACAGCCATGTGATGTTCACGCGCATACCCTTCAAGAAGCGCGGCTTTGCGCTCATAGGCGCTTTCCTCAATCATCGCGCCGACTGCGTAGATGCCGGCGCCGCGCGATGCAGCATTGGCGGCATGTTGTGGTTGTGAAGCATCCGCGCAGATCGCCAAAGCCACGGACGCTTCGCCGGCGATGAGGTCAGGCCCGCCCGGACCGGGTTCGAATACGCTGCGTTCGCTCGCATGCACGTGGATTTTGGTGTGCGTCGTCACATGGCCTGCCGGGTGAATCACAATGGCGCCGATATTCCATCCGCCGGAGTCATTGCGCAGCGGCGCACCGGCGACGATGGTCATGCGGGCCGCCCGCGCCTGACGGCGCAATCCATCGAGCGCGTCGCTACCCGGTGTCAGCGTGCACTGGCGGGCCAATCCGAGTTCGTATCCCGTCAAAGACAACTCCGGAAACACCAGCAGTTGCGCGCCGTGCGCGGCGGCAACCGCGGCGTAACGCAGGTGCTCCGCCATGTTGGCTGCCACGTTTCCGGGAATGGAGGCGATTTGTGCGGCTGCGAGAACCATAGGGCGTTGCCCCATAATAACGGGATCCGGCATCGGCGCAGCCACCGACTACGCGGCCTCCGGCATCCGATCAACTGTGTCCGTCCCGGGCTCACGCATCCGGAGAATGTGGATGCAGCGTTTGCCGCGGCGGTGGACGGTGGTTGCACGTCCCGCCTCTATTAGCAAACGCGCGTTAGGGCAATTCGTCCACCCCGTGCACACGATCGGCTGCCGGTGCGGATAGCTTTGTCTTCTTGCCCGAAGGCCACAGGATCTCCACGGCCCGCACCTCTGCCTTCGGGCCCAGTCCGAAATGAACCACTTTTGCGCTGGACGAAGCGTAGCCGACGGAAGTGGAGGCATGGTTCCATTGCTCGCCATCGGCGGTCACCACGCGCACGCGCGCTCCGATTCCATCGCGATTGCTCTCCTTCCCGCGAAGTTGAAACGCGATCCAATGGTTGCCCTCGCCCATTGTGTTGCGCAGCAGCAACGGCGTTTCGCCAAGGCGCGTCACGACGATATCCACGCGGCCATCACTGTCGAAATCGGCGAATGCCGCCCCGCGGTGCCACGCGGGCTTGCCCACTTCCTGGGCGGCGAACGTCCCGTCCGGATTCGCCAGAAGCAGCAGGTTCGCCTGCCTCGATTTGCGGCTGGAGTACACTTCCGTGTTCGTCTGCACATCGCCGCAGGCGGCGAAGATATCCTTGCGCCCGTCGTTGTCGAAATCATAGATGCCGGCGCCCCATCCGCTATAGGCCATCGTGGCGCGCCCGATTTGCGATGCGTAAGTCGCGTCGGAAAACGACGACCCGTCGCGATTGCGATACAGCGGGAACGTCTCATTGGCCAGCGCCGTGATAAACAGGTCCGGCAACAGCCCCCGCATGGGCCGGAAGTCCACGCCCATGGAAGACAGCGCGCGTCCATCGTCGTTCATCGCTACGCCCGCCGCGAAGCCGGTTTCTTCCAACACACCCTTGCCGCGGTTGCGGAAGAGGAAGTTCGGCGTCGTGTCGTTGGCCACCAGAACGTCCATATGGCCGTCCCCACTCAAGTCCGCGAACGCGATCCCCATGCCCTTGCCAATGTGCTTGCCGATCCCCGTCTGCGCGGAAACATCGCGAAACGTTCCATCGCCGTTGTTGCGATACAGCACGTTCGGCAATCCTTCATAAAACTTCGGATGGCAGTAGCTGCGATAGCCGGCCTTGGCATCGCCGCAAAATGGTTCCGTTCGCGGATCCCATTTCACATAATTCACAACGAACAGATCCAACCACCCGTCGTTATCGTAGTCGAACCACCCGGCGGCCACGGCCCACTGCCCGCGGTTGGCCACGCCAGCCTTAGCCGTCACATCCTCGAATGTTCCATCGCCGCGATTGCGGTACAGCGCGTTACGGTTGACGCCCGCCACAAACAGATCCGCGAAGCCGTCGTTGTCGAAATCGGCCGTGGCGGCGCCCATGCTGTAGCCTTCCCCGCAAACGCCGGCGCGCGCGGTGACATCCTCGAACCGCCACCCTCCCAGATTACGGTACAGGCGGTTGCAGTCTTCCGGCGTCTTGCGCAATGCGGGCTGCGGCGCACCGTTGGTGAAGTACAAGTCCGTCTTCCCGTCGTTGTCGAAATCGAACGCGGCAACGCCTCCCGGCATCGTTTCTATCTGATGCTTTTCCGGTGTCGGGTGATGGCGCAGCACGGCCGTGATGCCGGCCCCAGCGGACCGGTCCTCAAACGCCGTCTGCTGCGCCGCCGCCATTGCAGCCAGCAACAGCAACACGCCGCGAAACGGAAATGGAGACATATCCTCATGGTATGTTGACTACGAAGTGCTTGCTTTCCTGCTGTGCGGCTTCGCCTTCGCCGCAACGCTTTACGACGATGCCGTGGCGCTGATCGAAAAGGGGAATCCCCAGGCCGCGGTGCCCTTGCTCGAACGCGCGTCGCGCGAACAGCCGAAAGATGCCCGCGTGTGGAAAGCGCTGGGCGTGGCGCACGCGTCGATGAACGAATATTCTCTGGCCGCGCCTGCGTTTGGCGAAGCCTGCCGGCTGGCCCCGAATCTGGCCGATGCCTGTTATTACCATGGCCGTGCCCTCTACGCCCTCAATCGCTTTTCCGAATCCTTGGCCGCGCTGCGAAAAGCTCCCGCCGGCCAGTGCAACGTGCAGTTGGCAAAAGGGCAGGCGCACGAAGCCGGCGGAAACGCCAAGGAAGCGGAATCCGCTTTGCGGCAGGCGCTGCGCACGTGCGGCGCCTCCACACCGGAGCCTTCGGCGGCACTCGGGCTGTTTCTAATCCGGGTAGGCCGTCACACGGAAGCCGAACCGCTGCTGGCTTCGGCAGTGCAGCGATTTCCCAACTCCGCATCCCTGCGCGCACATCTGGCCCGCTTGCTGCTGGCAAAAGATGCCGCCGCCGAAGCATTGCCGCATCTGGAAGCGGCCGTGCGGC
>CALFYN010001050.1 GCA_937952345.1 uncultured Acidobacteriota bacterium | reverse complement strand
TTCCTCTACGCCCTCAATCCGGATGCTCGACGTCCCCGCGCCTTCCACCCGAGCCCCCATCTCATTTAATAGAGCGGCCAGATCTTCCACCTCCGGCTCCCGTGCCGCGTTTTCCAATACCGTCACACCTTTAGCCAGCACCGCCGCCATCATCAAATCCTCGGTTCCGGTCACCGTGATCCGGTCGAAATGAACCGTGGCCCCCCGCAAACCGTCCTTTGGCGCCACCGCCTCGATATATCCATGCGATTGCGACACCTCCGCGCCCAGATGCTCTAATCCCTGGACATGCAGATTGATCGGCCGTGCTCCAATCGCGCAACCACCCGGCATCGACACCCGCGCCCGCCCATACCGCGCCACCAGCGGACCCAGCACCAGGCTCGACGCCCGCATCGTCTTTACCAGTTCGTAGGGCGCCTCCGGCGTCACCGGCCCCGACGCCTTCACCGTAACCGTGCCTTCCTCTTCCTCCACCACGGCGCCAATTGAAGACAGCAATCCCATCATCGTGCGGATGTCCTTCACCCGTGGAATGCGCCGCAACACCACCGGCTCGTTGGTCAGCAGGCACGCCGCCAGCGCGGGCAACGCCGAATTCTTCGCCCCGCTGATCGGGATATCTCCGGCCAGTGCCCGGCCTCCTGAAATGACAAACTTGTCCATTCCTACCTATTCTCCCCCAAGGCCCGCGCCAACACATTACCGCATTCCGCCAGCCGCCCTTCGGCCCCGGCGCGGCTCAGCTTCAGTCTCGCCATCACGATCGCCGTCCGCACGCTCCGGCCCGATGCTTCCAGCAACTCGCCCGCCTCCTCCGTCCCCACTCCAGCCGCGTCCGAAATGATGCGCCGAGCACGGTCCACCAGCTTCTCGTTCTTCGGCTGCACGTTCACCATCAGATTCCCATACGTCATCCCCAGCCGGATCATCAGTCCCGTCGACAGCATATTCAGCACCAGCTTGGTGGCGGTCCCCGCCTTCATGCGTGTCGACCCGGTCAGAATCTCCGGCCCGGTCACCGGTGTAATGGCCACTTCCGCCGCCCGCGCCAGTGCCGAATCGGCCACACAGCTCAGCCCGATCGTAAACGCGCCCAAAGATCGCGCCTTCGCAATCGCACCCAGCACATACGGAGTCCTTCCGCTAGCCGCGATCCCGCACAATACGTCCTTCCCGCTGAATCCCCGATCCATCAGATCCCGCGCCCCAGACTCCGGATCGTCCTCGTTGGCCTCGGCCGCCCGTGCCAGCGCCGCTTCTCCCCCAGCCATGATGCCCTGTACCAGCTCCGGCGGCGCATGGAACGTAGGAGGGCACTCCGACGCATCCAATACCCCAAGCCGCCCGCTCGTCCCGGCGCCAATATAGAACAGCCTGCCGCCGCCTCTCACAGCCTCCACCGTCCGGTCCACGGCCTGTGCAATCCGCGGGATCTCGGCGCTCACCGCCTGCGCCACCAGTTGATCCTCCCGGTTGATTACCGCCAGCATCTCTTCCGTCGAAACCCGATCGATTCGTTCGCTCGCGGGATTCCGCTTTTCCGTTGTCAGATTCTCTAGCATGCAGAAATAAATAAGGGACGCTGACCGCTCAGCGTCCCTTATCCTAGCGGGATTCCCCCGCAAAAAACAAATCTGAAATTGTCCCCGACCAGGCTAGGCGCTAAACGAGCTGCCACAGCCGCAAGTCGATTTCACATTCGGGTTGTTGAACTTGAACCCCGAACCCTCCAGCGTCTCTACGTAATCCACTTCCGCGCCGTCCAGATAGAGCAGGCTCGCCTGGTCGACAAACACACGCAAATCACTGTAGCTGTAGGTCTTGTCCAGAAGCCCCGGAGCGTTTTCAAATGCCATCGAGTAGCTGAACCCGGAGCATCCGCCACCCACCACTGAAATCCGCAGCCCAGCCGGCTTCGGATCCTGCGAGTCGAGGATCTCCTTCACCTTATCAACGGCACGTTCAGTCAATTGGATCATGGAATCTTCCTTACCTCACTTTAAACTATACCAGAAAGTAGGCGAGCGGCGGTAGCATGTGCCGCCCAAAAACGAAACAGCCGGCACCCTTTCGGGCACCGGCCGTTGAAAATCGATCGCCTTGGATTAGCGGGCGAACCGGCGGGATACGAGCCCAACCAGCAACAGCCCAGCGCCAACCAGAACCTGAGTCGTCGGTTCCGGTACCCCATCCACGCGTTCATCATAAGTATAGGTGACGGTGATACGGGCGCCCATGCGCGTCTGAATGTCAGAGAAGCAATTGCCATTGCCGCAAGTGGATAGGAAGCCCGCCACTGCGTCAACGTTATAGCCAATGTTTGCGCCGCCATTCGAGAAGCCAGCGATATTCACTGCAGGACCCAGCGGGCCGCTACCATTATCAGCGAATTCCTGGATCGTCGAGAAAGACCCGGTCTGTCCCGGTGCTTGCGTGTCGCTCCGGAAGCTCGTGAATGTAGTCGTTCCATCCTGGATGAAGGCAGCCAGCAAGCCAAGCCCGTTCACCGAGATCTGAGCCGCCGGATTGCCGTTCAATCCGATGTAACCATAACCGTAAGTTGTTGAGTTTCCACCGTCATTGCGCCATGTGCCGCCCTGATTCATCTGCGTTTCGATGAACAGGTTGACTCCGGTGAGCGTTCCCAAGGCACCGTTAAACCCCGGCAGGTTTAACAGAGTGCTGTAGCTCACCGTAGGACCCGGATTGAAATTCGGGCTCGTGGTGACGGAAAAAGTTTGTGTCGCTGCAGAGAGGCTCGCGGCCGAGAGTGCCGCCAGCGCTAGCAGATATTTGGTCATTCGAAGACTCCTCCGAGAGAGTTAGAGACAGTAACAGAGTCAGTATACGTTTTCGTACTGCAACTGTCAACGAAAAGATTCATTACTAAGTCGAATAGACCCAGTACAGTAATAGGCCTAATGTAATCCCCCTCCCGGTCCCTACATCCGGGGGTAGCCCGGCTGTGCTATCATGAGATTCCAACTGCCATGAAACCCAAATCCTAGTCGACACGTCGGATAGGGCATGAGCGGGCTAGCAACAGTTCTTCCGATACCGGCAGCCGCCGAGAAACCTCGCACCAGGTTGAAAGTGGAAAACCGCTATGCAGACGAAGCCCTCCTCGTCAAGCGCGTCCAGGCGCGTGACGAGATGGCGTTCCGGGAAATCGTCGAGCGGTACCAAGCTAAGGTCTACTCCATCATCTTTGGCATCCTCCGCAACCGTAACGATGCCGAAGACATCGCCCAGCAGGTCTTCGCCAAGGTCTATTTCTCCATCAACAACTTCGATTCCCGTAGCTCCCTGCTCACATGGATTTATAAGATTACCGTTAACGAGTGCTACGACTACCTCCGCAAAAAGCGCGTTCGTAAACTCGTCTACGAAAGCGATTTCTCCGAAGAGGACTCCCGTAAAATGGAGAACTCCGAATCCGTCAGCGATCATCAGCCGGCCGTCGACCAATCGCTCGCGCGGCGCGACCTCGCTGTCAAACTCCTCGAGAAGCTCTCTGAGGAAGACCGTGAACTCATCCTCTTGAAAGAGGTCGAAGGACACTCCGTCGAGGAACTCGCCGAAAGAACCGGTTTGAACGAGAACACGATTAAAGTAAAATTGTTCCGTGCGCGCCAAAAGCTCTTGAAGGCGTCGCAGAAGTTGTTTCGGGGCGGCAAACCCGCTACCGTGTAATGAAAGCAGTACGTCGGTGATAGTCGATTGCACATTAAGCGGACATAAGAGGCGGCACCACGATGCCCCCCATACAGATCCGCAGCTTGGTAGTGACTTACGAGGGAAGACATATGCACCAGCCCACACGGGAAGGTCTTGAAATGTTTTTGGCTGGCAAGCCCGAGCCGGCTTTCCTGGCGCATCTTAACGAGTGCCCGGAATGTCAACAGCTTGCCAACCAGTTCGAATCACAATCTACAATCATCCGCTCCCTGCGCCCTACTGAGGATGTCGAGCCGCTCCCCGGCTTCTACGCCCGCGTCATGGATCGCATCGAGGTTCAAAAGAACAGCTCCATTTGGAGCGTGTTCCTCGAACCCCTCTTCGCCCGCCGTCTCATGTACGCCTCCGCCGTCCTCACGGTGGTTATGGGAATTTTCCTGTTCACCAGCCCTAAGGATGAGATGATGGCTTCCACCATGCCGGAACAGATTCTGGCCGAAGAGATGCCTCCTCCCGCCCAGTTGGTCGATCTCGAACAGGATCGCAACACCGTTTTCGTCCAACTCACCACCTATCAGGAGTAACCACCCGGATGAGCGATAACAGGATGACGTGGCAGAATCCCCGGATTCTCAGCATCCTGCTGCTGGTTTTCGTCTGTGGTGCCATGGCCGGCGCCGTAACCATGCGTCTCGGCTTCTCCCAGCCCCTCCGCCGCGCCCAGTCCTATTGGAAGGAAGGTGGTAAGGAAATCTCCCTCGACCGCTTCCGCCGCGAACTGAGCCTCAACGACGAGCAGGCACGCCAGATGGAAACGGTCCTCAACGACTTCGTCATGTACTACCAGAGCCTTCAGGAGCAGATGAACGACGTTCGCGCCCAAGGCAAGTTCCGCATCACCCAAATCCTCAACGAAGAGCAGCGCCAGAAGTTTAACCGCATGATCAGCGATCTGCAAACCAAACAGATAAAATAGCTCCACGTTTGTCCAACGTCATTTCTGGCGCATCTTCGCGGCCATCTGGCTCGCCGTAGGCGTCCCCTTCCTCATCGCCGGCGTGTCCATGCTCCATCGCGACCGAAACGTCGACCAGCGCTTCCTCACCGAAGGCCGCCTCACCACTGGGAAAGTCCTTATCAAATCGCGCTCCACCGATTCCCACACCTACTACGCCAGCTATGTCTACCAGCTCCCGAACGGCCATAAATGCTACGGCGCCGCTCGTCTGCCTCTGCAGCAATGGGAAGCTCTCACTGAGCTTGGACCCCTCTCCGTCCGCTATCTCACCACCGCCGATGACCGCAGCCGCCCCGACGGCGCCATCGAAAACCCGATGCTCGGACCCGCGTTCGCCACCACCGGCGGACTCCTCACCCTCATCGGCCTCTACCTCCTCCTGCGGAAATAGCCATGCAAGACCGCCGCTTCTTTGTCTGGTTCGGCGCATTCTTCCTCTTCATCGGCTGTACTCTACTCATACAAGGCGCGCTGCAGTATCGCGAACGCGAGCGCTACCGCACGGACTGGATACCCACCCAGGGCTCGGTAGTTCGCAGATGGATCGTCGCCGCCACGCGCACCGGCCCCGCCGCTTCCGAATACCGCCTGCAATATCAATTCACCGCCGCGTCCCGCACCTACTCGAGCATCGTCGAAGTGGATCCCGAAGAATGGGAAAGCTACCGCGAAGGCGGCCCCGTCACCGTCCTCTATCCGCAACCCGCGCCCGAAAAAAGCCGTCTGCCCTCCCAGGGAGAACCGCCCTCCGGCCTCGGCGAAATCATAGGCGGCCTGCTCGCCGCTCTCTTCGGAGGCACCCTCGCCGGATGGCACTTCCAACGCATCCGCGAATCCCATGCCCCGCTGCTCCCCGAAATCCCCATTCTCCGCACACTACGCAATACCGCCGTATGGGCTCTCCGTATCGGTGCGGCGCTCCTCTTCATCGGCATCGCCGAAAGCATCCCTGCCTTGCAACGCTTAGTCATCGCCATGGAACCGCACGAGACGCAATACATGGCCCTTTCCGCCGCCGTCATGCTGCTCGGCATCCCCTTCTTCATCGTCGGACTCGCAGGCCGCGGCTCCGATTCCTTCTCTCTCCTCGAATACAAACAAGCCATACGCTCCGGCCGGGGCCGTGACCCCGAATGGCGTCGCCGCACGCGACTGCTCACCGGAGCGGCTCTCTTCACCCTCGGCCTCGCCGGCATCTTCTTCGCCTTCGGTCCCGCCTGGGTCAAGGCCGGAGTCATCGTCGCGATCCTCTACGCCTGCTTCAAGCTCGTCCGGTAACACTCCTCCGTCAGCAATCGCGCCTGCATCGGACCCAGCCTTCCCACCATCTCCTTATAAAACCCCTCGCGCGATTTCTCCCGCACCAGCCGCTCCCGTACTTCCCGCTGCCGCGCAAAACCTGCCGCCGTCACCGCATCCGGATTCACCAGCGATGTCAAAATCCCGTGCAATTCCTTCCGCACGCCATCCTGCTCCTTCGCCAGATTCCGGAACTCCCCCGGATCACTCCGCAAATCAAACAGCAATGGTTCATCGCCCGTAAAGTAGATGTACTTCCAATTCTCCTTCCGGATCAGAAACGACCCCGTCGCATTTCCTTCCGAATGCGACTCCGCATAGGCATACCCAGGATGCTTCCCATCCAGCAGCGAATGCCCGCGCAACTCCGCCGTCCGCTCCGCTCCACCCACTTCCAGCATCGTCGCCACCATATCCGCATGGCTCACCGGCGTATCCACCACCTTCCCCCGCGCCACCCCCGGACCCGCCATCATCAGCGGCACGCGCGCCGCACCTTCCAGCAGCACGTTCTTCAGCCACAACCCGTGTTCCCCAAGCATCTCGCCGTGATCGCTCGTATAGATCACCAGCGTATTCTCCATCTGCCCGGTCTTCTCCAACTCCGCCATCAACTCGCCGATCAGCTCATCCAACTCCGTGATCAACCCGAAATACGCCGAACGCGCCCGCAGTACCCGGTCCCGAGGCACCGGATTCTGCACATTCTTGAAATTCGCCATCATCTGAAACGCCGCATGCCGCTTCTCCAGATAATTCGCCGGCCATTGCGGCAGCGGCATCTTCTCCGGCGGATACATCTCCCGATACTTCGTATGCGCGTGGAACTTCGGATGCGGCTTCGTGAATCCCACGTACATGCACCAGGGCCCCGCCGTCTTACGCGATTCCTCCCGCAAGAAGCGCAGCGCACGGTCCGACTTGTCCTTATCCGGAGCCACCCGCTCCGAATAGCTTCCATCCGCATTCGCCCGTTCCCCGGCGCGAAAACAAACCGGCATCCGAAACAACGACGTGATATCCGGGCCCGTCGAATGCCCGTGCCCCGTCTTCTCCTCGCGGAACCCCAGATCCTTGCCCACCCACAAATCCATCTTGCCCGTGGCCCAGCACGAATAGCCGGCCTTCGTCAGCCGGTTTCCCCACGTCGCCGTCCGCCCGTCAAACGGAGTGCTATTGCAAAACGAACCCACATCCGAAGCAAACTGCCCCGTCATCATCGCCGCGCGCCCCGGCGCGCATACCGGACTCCCGCAATACGCATGCCTGTAATTCACGCCCCGCGCCGCCAGCCTGTCCATGTGCGGCGTCTTCACAATCGGATGCCCGTTCGCCCCCACATACGCCCCCGCGTGCTGGTCCGAACAAATAAACAGAATGTTCGGACGCCGTCCGCCCTGCTGCGCCATCGCCGCCAGTGGCGCCGCCATCATGCTCCGCCGAGTCATATCCTGCATCTTCCTCTCCTACGGCAACGAAACCGTCGCCCGGTAATTCGAATCGTTATAATCCGCATTGCGCCGGGGCTTGTACACCTGCTTCACCGAAGCCGCCCGGTCCTGCGTATAAATCCACACACTCTTCCTGTCCCACAACACGACTTCATCCCGGGCATCGCCCGTCACATCCGCCACATGATACGCCAAATCCGGATGCCCATCATCCGGAAACATCACCACCCGCCGCAATTGCCCGTCCACCATGCCGCCCTCGCGGATATTCCCCGATAGCAGCGCGTACTCAATCCCATCCCCGCGCCAGTTCACCGGGGCCAGATGCGTCGATCCCGGCGTCAGTTCCTTCTGTTCCAGAATCCTG
>CALFYN010001049.1 GCA_937952345.1 uncultured Acidobacteriota bacterium | reverse complement strand
GTCAGAAGCGAACCTGCGACTCTGCCGTGAATTTGCGGTAATTCCGATATTCGATCACGTTCTTCGTGCATGCTCCGCCGTTCACGCAGGCCATATACTCGCCGCCCGCCGGCAGCAGGTATGTCTTTCCGTCAATCGGCGTGAACCCGTATTGCAGCATTGTTTCTACGCGGCTGATGGGGAAATCGCCAGGTATTCCCACCGCGCGCTGCTCAATCTTCAGTACCCGCCTGGATTCACGGTCAATCCACACCGTGCCTTCATAGGCTGGCTTGTAGCGGCGCTGATCCGGCGACTGTAACTCCCAACTCGAAGTGCTCTCACCCACGGCAAAGTCGAAGGCCACTGCGTGCATGTTCTCCACACGATCGGGGCCGCGCAATTTAAACTGCGCCTGTGTCGCGTCGCTCATTAGGTCTTCGAGGGTGGTGCCATACTCGCCCGTGCTCCATGCGCCCGTCTGCTCCACCGGTTGTGTGCGTGGGCGTCCGTCGATGGCGAAATTGGAATACGATTCCTTGCCATTGCGATAAGCGACGTCGGCCGTCACGACGTCCAGCTTTTGCCACTGTTCGATGACGCTACTGCGGAAGTGCCGAGTCGTGGCCTGCTGCGCCAGGAAATCGGGTAGGCTCGCGGTGTATCCGGCAGCCATTTCACGGGCGGCTTTCAGAATCGCCTCCGCCTCTCCTGGGGCTAAGGCCTCCGGTGCTGTAGCCGCTTCGGCAGATGAGGCAACCACGGGAGACGGCTCGTTGTGCACCGTTACCGTGCGCGGTTTCCCGAAATCGTCAACCTGCGGTGATCGGACCTTTGCGGCGTCTACCGGCTTTGCCGCGGCGACCCGATCCGAGCCAGAGGCACCTTTCAGCAAGACCACGAACCACGCCGTTTCCTCATCGTCGGGATTCACCTGCACGGCGAGTTGGTCGCCGGGCTGCAGCAAGGAGTCGCGCACCGGTTCGCCGGCCTTGTTTCGAAATTTCGTCTTGGCTAACAACCGGAACTGGAGCACGTCACCTTTGGGGATTTCGAGCAGCAGATCCTTCGCCCCGAGTTTGCGCAGTTTGCCTTCCAGCGACAAAACCGTACGCGTCTGGCCGGCGTCTTTGCCGTTGTCCTTCTGCCCTCGTCGCGGGAATTTTATCTCCGGAATAGGGAGTCCTCCAGGGAGCCGGTTCTGACCCGGGTACTGCCCCGGATACTGGCCGGGAGGATATTGCCCCGGAGGATATTGACCTGGAGGATACTGGCCGGGAGGATACTGGCCGGGGTTCTGCTGCAGGATAACGATGCCCGCCAAAAGCCAGGGCAGATACATAGCTCCACGCTCCTTCCCCAGCTATTGTATACGGGATCATTGGCCAGCCTTTCCTGCTCCATTCAAGATCGTCGTTGCCGGATGTGCCCGATTGACACCAGCAGCAGACCAGCCATAAGAAGGCCAGACGAGGCTGGCTCAGGCACTTCCGTGGGGCTGGCCAGCACCACATCGAAAGGCAACGCACTGTCAGATCCGATTTCGAAGGGGTCGCCAATCATTGCCTGCCCGCCCTGCTCCGCTCCTGAGGAGAGAACGACGAGGAGCGTGTACGTCAGTTCCAGCGCCTCGCCCGGAGCCAGGATCGCAAGCGGTCTATTCTCGCTAATAATCGGGAAGATCGCCGAGTCGTACGTCACCCCGTCCGAAACCAGGTTCGCGTCATAGCGGGCCAGGTCCGCCGATTGAAACAGGCCCGGCAATTGGCCGCGTTGCGAAGTGAGAATGGAGCGGTATCGGAAAACGTTCCAAGTGTCCAATTCACTGGCGTCAACCAAATAGTGTGTTGCCGACATGGTTGCGTCAGCGTAAGCTTCCTGCGGGCCGTCTCCGAAAATAGTGACCCAGAGTTCGATGGAAGGAATCGTATAGAAAATAGATAACTCGCCCGCGCTTGTGCCGGTGTTGATGAAAGACTGCTTGAACTGGGCATACGCTGCCCCATTTGCCGCGGCGCCAACCATCCCGCTGACACCCACTTCCAGTTCACCCCTTCCACTCGCCGTGGCGGACAAGAAGCCTCTCGAACGCCTGTTTGTGCTGTCCATGCGGAAAGGAGCCCACCCTGGCTCATGATAGGCTTCGATGCGCCGGCCGTCGCCGGGTGGCAGGATGATCTGGTCGGTGTCATACCTTGTGCCGGTGGCGTTATCCACGAACACGAGGTACTCCCGATCACTGGCCTCGATAATGGCCGTCGCTTTAACACTGATTGCCGCGAACGTCATGGAAATGGCGGCGAAGCAAATGATCCTTGCTGTTTGCACGTGTTCTTCCTCCTGGGATGAATCGGGCCTCAACGGGATCGACGCCCTAACGGCACATACGCGGATGACGGAAGAAACGGCTCATGTCAGGAGTGCGAACGCAATCTGCCTAGGCGCGCCGGGCTGCACACATGGTAGAGTGGGCAAAGAAAAAGCGAATTGGCTGACTTCGATTCTCAACTCGATCTCCTCCGGCAGCGCATGGCGCGCATTAACCAGAAGTACGCCTCCGCGCCCGCTCCGTTGCCCCCGCCAGAGCCTCTCACACCGGATCCAGAGCGGTTCTACGTGGAAGAATGGCTCCAGGGCGAGTCTGTGGAGAACGATGCCGGAGTGCACTACCAAACCACACGGATGTGGGAGCGCCATCGGCGGCACGGAAGTATCGACATCTCCACATTGGCCGAGTTGCCTCACGATCTGCTGCACGCAGTAAGCGAAGGTACGGTGCCGCACGCGCCGCCGCATCGCTGGGCTTTCCTTGATACCGAAACCACGGGGCTTGCGGGTGGCACGGGCACGTACGCATT
>CALFYN010001048.1 GCA_937952345.1 uncultured Acidobacteriota bacterium | reverse complement strand
GCCCGCCGCAACCGATTCCCCGATCGACCCCGCCGTGCGGCAGATGTTCTCCTCCAGCACGGAGCCGCGGAACAGCCGCAGCGCCGCCATGCCGATCACCGCCGCCGGATACGTGGCCGCAATCGTAATTCCGGCCCGCAGGCCCAGGTAGGCATTCGCCGCTCCCAGAATCAGCGTCAGCAGAATCCCAATGATCACCGCCCGCGCGGTGAACTCCGTCATTTGCATGTTTTCCGGGACAAACGGCTGGTGTTTCTTGGCGCTCATTGAACCCCTTCCTCAATTGGGAATGATGACAGACAATGATAACTCCCCGCTCCACAACGGTACAATGATGGCCATGAAGGGCTCCGTGGACGCAAAGACGAAGCGACAGCCGGCGACTTTGAGCGGCATTCCCGTAAAATCCTGCTACACGCCGGACGACGCGCCGCACCCGTTGCCTGCCCCGGGCGAGTTTCCCTACACGCGCGGCATCCACAAGACGATGTATCAGGGCCGCCTCTGGACCATGCGCCAGTTCTCCGGATTCGCTACTCCCGAAGAAACCAACGCCCGTTACCGCTACCTCCTGTCGCAAGGGCAGAACGGCCTCTCCGTCGCCTTCGATCTGCCCACGCTCATGGGTGTCGATGCCGATCACCCCACCGCGGAAGGCGAGGTGGGCAAGTGCGGCGTTGCCATCAGCTCTCTCGAAGACATGGAGACGCTCTTCGATGGCATCCCGCTCGGCGATGTGACCGTGTCCATGACCATCAACTCGCCGGCCCCAGTGCTGTTCGCCATGTATCTCGCCGTGGCGGAGAAGCAGGGCGCCGATTGGAACCGCATCTCCGGCACGCTCCAGAATGACATGCTGAAGGAGTACATCGCACAGAAAGAGTATCTCTATCCGCCGCGCCCCTCCATGAAGCTGGTCACCGACGTCATCGAATTCGCCGCGCGCCATGTGCCCAGGTTCAACCCCGTGTCCATCAGCGGCTATCACATCCGCGAAGCCGGATCCACCGCCGTCCAGGAACTCGCATTCACCTTGCGCGATGGCATCGAGTATGTCGATTGGGCGCTCGCCCGCGGCCTCGACATCGACTCCTTTGCTCCGCGCCTCAGCTTCTTCTTCAACGCTCATAACGATTTCTTCGAGGAAATCGCCAAGTATCGCGCCGCCCGCCGCATGTGGGCGCACATCATGCGCGACCGCTACCACGCAAAGGATGAGCGCAGTTGGAAAATGCGCTTCCACACGCAAACCGCCGGATGTTCGCTCACCTGGCAGCAGCCCTACAACAACGTCATCCGAACAGCAGTGCAGGCGATGGCCGCGGTGCTCGGCGGCACCCAGTCGCTGCACACCAATTCGCTCGACGAAGCCTACGCGCTGCCCAGCGAGCACGCCGTTACTCTCGCTCTGCGCACGCAGCAGGTCATCGCCCATGAAAGCGGCGTCACCGCCACCCCCGATCCCCTCGGTGGCAGCTATTACGTCGAGTGGTTGACGGACGAAGTCGAGCGGCAAGCCTGGGACTACATCCACAAAATCGACGCCATGGGAGGAATGATCCCGGCCATCGAGCAGAATTTCCCCCAGCGCGAAATCGCCGAGGCCAGCTTCCAATACCAGCGGCAGGTGGAAGACGAAGAGGCCATCATCGTCGGTGTGAATCGATTCCAGAGCGAAGAGGAAGAGCACATCGATCTGCTTCAGATCGATGAATCCTCGGCCCGCCGTCAGCGCGAAAAGCTCGCCGCGCTACGCGCCAGCCGCGATGCCGCCCGCGTCGCCGAATGCCTGGAAGCACTGCGCACGGCGGCTCGCGAAGATCGCAACACCATGCCGTTGCTCATCGATGCCGTCAAGGCTTACGTCACCGTCGGCGAGATTTGCGAAGCCTTCCGCCAGGTCTACGGAGCCTGGACCGAAACCACCGTCGTATAGCGCATACCCATTCCGTTCTATAATCTGGATATCAACCGATGCCCACTCCGATTCGAGTTCTTGTGGCCAAGCCCGGTCTCGACGGTCACGATCGGGGCGCCAAGGTCATCGCCCGCGCACTGCGCGATGCTGGGATGGAAGTTATCTATACCGGTCTCCGACAGACGCCCGAGATGATCGTCAACGCCGCGCTTCAGGAGGATGTGCAGGTCATAGGACTCAGCATCCTGTCCGGGGCGCACAATGCGATCGTGCCGCGTGTGATGGAGTTGCTGCGCGAAAAGCACATGAACGACGTTGTGGTGGTGGTCGGAGGCATCATTCCCGACGAGGATGCCGAGCAATTGAAAAACAAGCACGGCGTGGCGGCTGTCTATCAGCCCGGCGCGTCGTTGGAGGCCATTGTTGCGTTTTTACGCTCCGCTGTCCACCAACCCGCCTGAAACTGCGGGCCGACCCAAACCGTGCCGAGCGGATGCGTGCCGCCATGGGGGCAACGCACCGCCGGAAAGTGAAACAACAGGTTGAAATAACCGATGCAAGAAAAACTGAACATCGCCGTATTCGTCGATTACGACAATATCGAAATCGGCGTTAAATCAACTCTCCGCCGCGAATTTGATGTCTCCATTACGTTGGATGCCCTCAAAGAGCGCGGCGACATTGTGGCCAAGTTCGCTTACGCGAACTGGAGCCGCCAGGATGCCGCCACCCGCCAGATGGCCGAAAACGCGGTGCAAATGGTGCAACGCAACCCTTCCCCCCGCGGCGACAAAAA
>CALFYN010001047.1 GCA_937952345.1 uncultured Acidobacteriota bacterium | reverse complement strand
ATGGCGGCGCGCAGATGTGTTGTGCCGTAGGATGCGATGGCGCGGAGGTTGCTGACACCTACCATGGGCTTGCCTTCGACATCGGCAAGACCTTTGATCGCGGTGAGTCCGACGCGCACCCCGGTGAACGAACCGGGTCCGGCGGCGGCCGCAAAGCAGTCCACGTCCGGCAATCGCCAGCGATTGCGGCGCAGCAGCGGTTCCAGATGCTGCCAGAGCACGTGCGAAAAGCCATCCGTGGAATGCAGGGGAAGTTCCTCCAGAACGCGGCCATTATCGACCAACGCCAGACTGCCGAAGTCCGCCGTGGTATCCACCGCCAGGATTCTTGCCATTACTTCGCGAGACGGTGGACCTGGTCCACCGAATACACCTTTCCCACCGCATTGATGGCGTAGATGCGCATGTTGAACACCGCCGGAAAAATCTTTGCCAGCGATTCCGGGATCTGTAGCGTGCCTTGTGCGCCTGTGCCGAGGACGCGATAGCCGCGTCCTTCGGTGGGCACTTCGCCAGTCCAGAGGTAACGCATTTCGCGAGTACCGCGGGTTTCGCGTTTGAGCTTCACTTCGTACTTCGGAGGCTTGGAGACGGAGAAGGGATCGGTGGCGGGCTGCAGGATTTCAAACGGCATTTTCGTGGGGTTCTGTTCGATTTCCTGCATGAGGTTGGGGCGCGATTCGAATTTGTAGGAGCGCAGCATGCCTTCCTTGCGGCCTTCACGCGAGAGATGCAGCACCCAATCGTCGGTCTTGGTCGGCGCTTCAGCGAAGTATTTCTCGCCCTTGTATTCCTTCTTCTCCTTGGTGAGTTCGCCGGTGCGCGGATTGAACCAAAACACGTCGTAGCCGTGCTTCTCGATGAGCAGTTCGGCGTAACCGGATTTCTCGATGTACACGATGTACTCGGTGCCTGGCAGCGCGAGGCAGCGGGCACCGTCGATGTCGTAGTAGGGCTCCAATTCCCAATATCGGGTACGGGCGAAGAACTCCTGCCACGCAGCCATGGCTTTGGCGGAGGGCGAATCGGGCGCGGCTGGATTGAGCATGGCCGAAGGATACTGACCGTTCATGGACGTATTCCAGAGGCGCTTGCGAAACACATCGGGGCCGTCCTGTTCGGAGGCAAACCCGGTGTTGACGAAGGGTGCGGGAAAAACGTGATGTTCGATGGCGCCGATGGCGTCGTCCGGAGTGTGGTGATTGACGTAGGACATCCAGGCATCGGGAGCGAGCGGTCCGGTAGTTGCCGTGGTGCCGGTGGCGCGCGGATGTTGGTACGGATCCATTTTCTTCACCAGTTCGCCCATTTCCTTGAGCAGCGTGCGCGAGTCGTCGAACGATTCGAACTCATGCAGCAGCTGCCAGGTGATGTGGAACGCGGCATAGCGGGAAACGATGTATTTGAGGAAACGCTCGCGCTGCTGCCACGAGGTGAACAGGGTGGTGAGTTGCTTTCCGTCATGGGCCAGGATGAGATCGGCGAACATGCCTTGCTGGTTGAGCGCGAGCACCCGCTTGTCGAGTTGCTGAAAGAATGCGGGCATGGGCTGATCGGGAGAAGCAAAGGCGCGTTTCTCTTCGCCGGGCCTTCCCAGCACGAAGCCCCGTACGTGTGTGAATTTCTGCTTGCCTCGCGCTTCGGCATAGACGTCGAACTGTGCCGGCGGCGCGGTGGCGAACTCGTGGAATGCGTCGCCCATCCAGAGATGCGCCTTGAGTGATTCGGTGTACCGCCAGTGATGGACGTTGGCGCGTTGGAGGAATCCCTGGTCAGCCGATTCGGTGGCCTGCAACTGGCCGAGCTTGCCGTTGAAGCGTTCCAGGTTGCTGGTGAGTCGGAAATCCCATGTACCGGGATCCATGGGGCTGAAACGGATGACCATGCGGCGGCCGCCATCCCAATAGGCGGGCATGAGGATGGTGCGGGCACGCGGGGAGCGCAATTCGGCGCGCAGATCGACGGTGAGGTAGGGGTTCGGATGCGCCTTTGCTTCCGCGTCGTCCAACTCAAAGACGATCTCGCAAGGCGAGTAGGCCGGAGTGGGTGCGCAAATCTGTTGGGCGATGGCAGGCAGTGCCCAGGCCAGTGCCGCCGCGAAAAGTCGCATACTCCCAGTAAACGGGATTTCGCCTCTTCTTTCAACATCGCGTCTGCGACAATCGGAGATTATGTTTTGGGTTACATTCCTTCTCGGGTTCACGTTTGCGCAGGAACCGGCCACCATCGCTTCGAAGACGGCCAAGCTCGCAAAACAGGACGGATACTTTCCGTTTTATTGGGATGAGCGCGCGGGAAAGCTGCTTTTGGAAATTCCACGGCTCCGGGAGGAGTTCCTTTATGTGAATTCCCTCCCCGCGGGGCTTGGGTCAAATGACATCGGGCTTGATCGGGGACAACTGGGGCGAAGCCGGATTGTACGCTTTGAACGATCGGGGCCGAAGGTGCTGCTGGTGCAGCCAAACTACGATTTCCGTGCGATCAGTGACGATGCAAACGAGGTGCGCGCGGTAAGGGAGTCCTTCGCGGAGTCGGTGTTGTGGGGCTTCACCGTCCTGGTGGAGGAACAGGGCAGATTGCTGGTGGATGCTACCGATTTCTTTCTCCGCGATGCGCATGGCGTGACTGACCGGTTGCAATCCTCACGGCAAGGAACGTACCGACTGGAAGCGTCGCGGTCGGCCTTGTATTTGCCCCGCACGAAGAATTTTCCG
>CALFYN010001046.1 GCA_937952345.1 uncultured Acidobacteriota bacterium | reverse complement strand
CCCTGATAGATCCCGTCCTCAATCGCCGCCCATTCCTCAAACCCGCGCTGCGCGAATACCTCGTCCCCCAAGTGCCATTTCCCGAAGTATCCGGTTCGATAATTGGCGTCCTGCAGGATCTCCGGCAGAGTCTTCGCTTCCGTGGATAAACGTATGTTGTTGCGCACACACCCGTTGGTGTGCGGCCACAGCCCCGTCATCACCGACGACCGGCTCGGCGTACACACCGGCTGCGTCACATACGCCCGGTCGAACACGATGCTCTCGGAGGCCAGCCGGTTCATCGCCGGCACATGGAACCGGCTGTTTCCGTAAACGGCCATCGTGTCCGCACGCTGCTGGTCCGTCCAGATAAACAGCAGGTTCGGCTTGTCACCGGCCTTGCGTTGCGCTCGCGATATGCCAGGGACTCCCGCCCCCGCACCAATCAGGGACAATGCCGTTCGTCGAGTCATCGCCCCTTATTGTATTCCAATGCGCAGCCAGACCTCCGGCGTCGCGCCGATTCCACCGCCCCACTCGCTTCGATCGTAGTACTCTAAGCCGCGGAGTTTCCCCTAAAGTATTGTATCTTCTAGCCGATAGACACTACGAATACATCTGTCTAACGGAGGATTGCGTCGATGCGCCGCTTCTCTGCTCCCCTGATCGCCATCCTGCTCGCTTCGGCCTGCCTGGCGGAGCGCTACAAGTTGACATTCATCCCCGGCAGTCCCGCCGGCGAACAACTCGAGCTCATCCAACATCAGATCGAAACCAACCGCAAGATCGAACAGATGGAGTGGTTCGTGAAGGTCTTTCCGGAGCACGAAGCCGTCTCCTACATCCTCGAGTGGCTGCAGGTGTTCTACTCCCGCGCGAAAGATCACACCAAGGTCATCGAAACCGGCGAACGGCTCCTGGCCAAACACCCTGACGATTTCGATGCCGTCTGGCGCTGCCGTTCCGCCGCCGAACAGAGCAATGATCCCAGCCAGTTACGGAAATGGAACGACCGCGCACTCCAACTGGCCGCCAAAATGGTGGTCTCCCCAAAACCGGCGGAAATCGATGAGGCTGCCTGGCAACAAGCCCTGGTGCTGGCGAAAGGCCTCCTCGAACATGCCGAATACGAACAATTCACCAAAAGCCTTCAGCCCACCTCCCCCCGCGAAAAGGCCCTTGCCCTCGAAGCCTTCATTTCCAAATATCCGAAATCCAAGTATGCCGCCCAGGTCTGGCCTCACCTCATGAGCGCTCATCGCGCACTTGGCGATACCGCCAAAACCCTATCCGCCGCCACGAAACTGCTCGCCAATGATCCCACCAACATCGATGCTCTCCTGCTCACTGGCCAGATCCTCCTCGAACAGCGCAGCAACTACGCCAAAGTGCAAGCCAACGGCGTCCGCGTCCTGGAACTGGTGGCCAAACAGCCCAAACCCCAGGACATGACTCCCCAGGAATGGCAGAAGCGCAAAGACTATTACATCGGCTCCGCTAACCTCATGATCGGCAACACCTACGTCAACTCCAACAACTTCGTCATGGCCGACAAGCACTTGCGCGCCGCCCTTCCCTACATGAAGGGTTCCGGCCAAACCGAAGGCGCCATCCTCTTCTATCTCGGCTGGGCCAACTATAACCTGGAGCAATACGACGTGGCCGCCGGCTTCTTCCGCATGTGCACGGCTTTCGGTGGTCAGTTCGGCGAACAGGCCGCCCGCAACGTCTCCGCCATGAAACGCGAACGCCGCATCCCTGAGTAACACCCCGGCTCGCGCCTCTCACTCTTCCAAGTTGCGTTATCTTGTAAGAGTTCTATGCCCTCTTTCAAAGTTGGAATCGTCGGTCTCGGATGGGTCGCAGGCGCTCACATTGAGACGTTGAAAAAAGTGAAAGGCGTCGAAGTCGCCGCCGTCTGCTCCCGCCGTCCGCACACCCCCGCGGAAATCGAGCACAAATACGGCTTGCCCCTCAAGTTCTATAGCGACTACGCGCAGATGGTGAAGGATCCGGACATCGATATCATCGATATCTGCACCCCGCACCCGCTGCATCCCGCCCAGGCCATCGCCGCCGCCCAGGCCGGCAAGCACCTCATCATCGAAAAGCCCATTGCCATCGATTACGAATCCGCCTCCCACGTCCGCGACGCCGTCAACAAAGCCGGCGTCCAGGCCATGGTCTGCTTTGAAGTCCGCTACAGCCGCCAGGCGATGGCCATCCGCGAAACCATCGACCGCGGACTGGTCGGCGCCATCCACTATGGCGAAGTCGATTACTACCACGGCATCGGCCCCTGGTACGGCCAATACGGCTGGAACATTAAGAAGGATTTCGGAGCCTCCAGCCTGCTCACCGCCGGTTGCCACGCCCTCGACCTCCTGCTCCACTACATGAAGGGCGACGTCGAAGAGGTTACCTCCTACCAGACCGGATCCAAATCCAAGTACTTCAAGCCCTACGAATACAACACCTCCTCCGTCACCATCCTCAAATTCACCGACGGCCGCATCGGCAAAGTGGCTTCCATCACCGATTGCCTCCAGCCCTACTATTTCCACCAGCACCTGATCGGCAGCGAAGGCAGCGTCCTCGATGACAAGTTCACTTCTCTCAAGTGGCCTGGCATGTGGAAGGATCGCTGGGCCAACCTCGGAGTCCCCGTCGTCGACTCCGGCGATGTCTCCGACCACCCCTACCAGCCGCAATTCGCCGAATTCATCCAGTGCCTGGCGCGCAAAAAGCCCATGCCCTACACCGACTTCGAAACCGCCTTCGAAACCCATCGGGTCGTCTTCGCCGCCGACAAATCGGCCGCCGAAGGACGCCCCGTCAAATTAAACGAATTCAAAAAGAAATAAACCGCAATGCCGTTTGAAAAGGAC
>CALFYN010001045.1 GCA_937952345.1 uncultured Acidobacteriota bacterium | reverse complement strand
CACCAACAACGCTTTATTCATCCAGCCCTCCTATCGATTCGACTCATCCGAAAGTGAGCCGTAGACAAACCTAACATCTACCCCTCTCCCAAACGGTAAGAGAACGGTAAGCTTTCCGTCAGCGATTTCCCCCGACA
Organism: uncultured Acidobacteriota bacterium; assembly: GCA_937952345.1. GTDB lineage: Bacteria > Acidobacteriota > Terriglobia > Bryobacterales > Bryobacteraceae > CADEFT01. The sequence continues at coordinate 14,019 of CALFYN010001045.1, read as the reverse complement.
CCAAATTACACGCCCGTACGTCCAAGTCAGTATCCGGCTGTGTGCTAGTCTCAACGTTAAGGGCTCCCTGATGCTTGTCCGCAAAGCAGTAACGATCTTTATCGCCGCAATCACCCTCTACACCGCGGCGTTCGCATTCCAGCGGGCTCGCAGCTTCTTTGAAGAAGACGAAGCCAATATCCCCCTGCCCCCCGACGCCAACGAAAAAACCGAATACACCTTCGCCCGCCTCCGCTACCCTTCCTTCCGAGGCGGCGCAGCCTATTGGTCCGCCCGCGGCAACTGGAGCGTCGATTACCCCAAGGCCGATCGCCAGTTCGTCCAAGGCGTCCGCCGCCTCTCCCGCATCCACACCAAAAGCGTCGAAACCGTCGTCGACCTCGAAACCGACGAAATTTTCAATTACCCCTGGCTATACGTCGTCGAAGCCGGCCATTGGGATCTACCCGATTCCCAAGCCCAAAAACTCCGCGAATACCTCCTCCGCGGCGGCTTCATGATGACCGACGATTTCCATGGCACCTTCGAATGGGATATATTCACTGCGAGCATGAGCCGCGTCTTCCCCGACCGGCCCATCGTGGACATCGAAAACAAGGACGCCATCTTCCATGTTCTGTACGACCTCGACGAGCGATTCCAGGTGCCCGGCATCATCATGTTCTATTCCGGCCGAACCTATGAATACGACGGCATCGAACCGAAGTGGCGCGGCATCTACGACGACAATGGCCGGATCATGGTTGCCGTCTGCCAGAACATGGATCTCGGCGACGCCTGGGAATGGGCTGACCATCCCCGCTATCCGGAGCGATACGCCTCACTAGCCTATCGCGTCGGCCTCAACTACATCATCTACTCCATGACGCATTAAGATAGAAGGCAATAAAGCGGCGGTTCCATGCTAGAGTTCCTGTTCAAATATCCCGGCACAGTATTCTCCAAGGGGAATTTCGTTCTGCTCGGCTCCTGGCCCGCCTGGCTCCTCATCGCCCTCATCCTCGCCGGCGCCGCGCTCCTCGCATGGCCCGTCTGGAAAAAACGCGATGCCACCGCCGGCCGCGCCAAAGGCTTCCGTCTCGCCGTCCTCTGGCTCCTCCAATGCGGCATGCTCGCCCTCCTCCTGCTCCTTCTCTGGCAGCCCGCCGTCAGCGTCTCCTCGCTAAAGCCGCAGCAGAACATCGTCGCCGTGATGCTCGATGACTCCCGCTCCATGAGCCTCCAGGAAGACGGCAAGTCCCGCAAGGATCAGGTTCTCAACGCCCTCAACAGCGGCCTCCTCGAACAACTCGCCAAGAAATTCCAGGTCCGCCTCTATCGATTCTCCGGCGCGCTCGACCGCATCGAGAAACTCGAAGAGATCACCGCCCAAGGCAATGCCTCCCGCCTCGGCGACAACCTCACCCAGGTCGCCTCCGAATCCGCCACCCTCCCCGTCGGCGCGATCGTCATGTTCTCCGATGGAGCCGACAACACCGGCGGCGTCGATCTCGAAACCGTCAGCCTTCTCAAGCGCCAGCAGATCCCTGTCCACACCGTCGGCGTCGGCCGCGAAAAGTTCAGCAAGGATCTCGAAATCACCGACGTCCAACTCACCCCCCGCGTCCTCGCCGATTCCCGCGTCAGTGCCCTCGTCACCCTCAAGCAGCGCGGCCTCAAAGACCAGAAAGCCCGCCTCGCCGTCAAAAGCGGCACCTCCACCCTCGCCTCACAGGAAGTCACCCTCAAGACCGACGGCACACTCCAGGCCGAAACCGTCGTCTTCAACGCGGGTTCCGCCGGACTCAAGAACATCTCCGTCACCGCCGCCCCCATCCAAGGCGAAGAGAACCCCAATAACAACAGCGTCGCCCGCGTCCTCAACGTCGAAGGGCGCAAGCCCCGCATCCTTTACATCGAAGGCGAGCCCAAGTGGGAGTTCAAATTCATCCGCCGCGCCGTGGAAGAAGATCGCACCCTGCAACTCGCCACCATGCTGCGCACCACGCAGAACAAGATCTATCGCCAGGGCATCAACACCCCCGCCGAACTCGAAACCGGATTCCCCGCCAAAGTTGATGAGCTGTTCGCCTACCAGGGCATCATCATCGGCGGCGTCGAGTCCGGCTACTTCACCGCCTCCCAGATGGAGCTCATCAAGCAATTCGTCGATCGCCGCGGCGGCGGCGTCCTCTTCCTTGCCGGACGCGGCGGACTAGCCGATGGCGGATGGGGCAAGTCGGCCGCTGCCGAATTCCTCCCCGTCACGCTCCCCGACAAGAAGGGCACGTTCCACCGCGATCCCGCCTACGTCGAACTCACCCAGGCCGGTCGCGAAAGCCTCATCTGCCGCCTCGATGAAAACGCCGAAAAGAACGCCGAACGCTGGAAGAAACTCCCCTACCTCGCCGACTACCAGGAATCCGGCATCCCCAAACCCGGAGCCGTCGTTCTCGTCGATGCCGCCCCATCCAGCCGTGGCAAGTATCCCCTCCTCGTCACCCAGAACTACGGCCGCGGACGTGTCGGCGTCATGGCCACCCAAGGCACCTGGCGCTGGCAGATGACCCAGCCCCTCGCCGACAAGTCCCACGAAATGTTCTGGCAGCAAATGCTCCGCTGGCTCGTCCAGGATACCCCCGGCCGCGTCCTCGCCTCCACGCCCAAAACCGTCCTCGCCGACGAGCAGAAAGTCCTCCTCCGCGCCGACGTCCGCGACCGCAACTTCCTCCCCATGGCCGACGCCAAAGTCGTCGCCAACATCATCGGACCGCAAGGCCTCGCCGAACAGGTCGAAATGGGCCCCGACCCGCTCACCCCCGGCACCTTCACCGCCGAGTGGCGCGCTGAAAAGCCCGGCGCCTACGTCGCCGAAATCCTCGCCAAAAAAGGCGAAGAGGAACAAGGCCGCCACGTCCTCAACTTTCGAAGAGAAGACGGAGTCGCCGAAAACTTCGGCGCCGAGCAGAATCGCGAACTGCTCGAAAAGCTCGCCGGCGAAACCGGCGGCAAGTATTACAAGGTGAACGACCTCAGCAAGCTACCCGAAGAGATCTCCTACAGCGAAGCTGGCATCACCGTTCGCGAAACCAAGGATCTGTGGAATATGCCGGCGATCTTCCTGGCGATTCTGCTCATGCGCGGCGCCGAGTGGTTATTGCGCCGCCGCTGGGGGGTGGTATGAAGTTTGTTTTGCTGTTCGCCCTCGCTGCTTTCGGGGCGAACGCCGCCAATTACTACGTCACCATTGCCGGACTCGGTGGTGAGGAAGAATACGAACAGCGTTTCACCGGTCTCGCCAAGGAAATCGACAAGCTCCTCAAAAGCTCCTCCGCCGCGGGCCGTGTCGAAACCCTCTTCGGTCCCGCCGCCACCAAAGCCAAAGTGACGGAAGTCCTCAACGCCATCGCCAAATCCGCCACCGCCCAGGACGCCCTCGTCGTCATGCTCATCGGCCACGGCACCTGGGACAACACCGACTACAAGTTCAATCTCCCCGGCCCCGACCTCTCCTCCACCGATCTCGCCGCTCTGCTCGAACGTATCCCCAGCCCGCAATTAATCGTCAACATGACCAGTTGCAGTGGCGGATCCCTCAACGTGCTCAAGCGCGAAAACCGCGCCGTCATCACCGCCACCAAGAGCGGCACCGAAAAGAACGCCACCGTCTTCGCCCGCTACTGGACCGAAGCCCTCCGCGTCCCCGCCTCCGACAAGGACAAGAACGAAGTCATCAGCGCCCTCGAAGCCTATCGCTACGCCAACGAGAAAACCATCAGTTTCTACGAAACCCAAAAACGCATCGCCACCGAACACGCCCAGATCGAAGACACCGGCAAAGGCGACGCCGTCCGCGACCCTTCCGAAAACAACCAGCAGGGCCTCTTCGCCTCCCGCTTCGCTCTCCTCCGCCTCGGCTCCGCGCAAGCCGCCCTCGCCAGCCCCGAAAAACGCAAGCTCCTTGACCGCAAGGAAGCCATCGAACAGGAAATCGCCAAGCTCAAATACCAGCGCGCCGCCATGCCCAGCGAAGAGTACCGCAAGAAACTCACCGCGCTCCTCGTGCAATTAGCCCAGACCCAGGCGGAGATCGACAAGTGAAAACCATAGCCGCATTGTTGTCGTTGTGTGCGGCGCTCGGGGCGCAGACGCCCAAGGAATGCTGGAACAATCGTTACTACGGCCGAAACGCCGAAGCCGAAAAATGTTTTGAGCGGCTCAGCTATTCCTCTGATCCTTACGTGAAAGCCGAAGGCCTCTGGGGCATGGGCTACTTTGAAGACGCCAACAACGCCTTCCGCGCCGCCTCCGCCATCAGCAAACGCCCCGAAGTCAAAACCCGCTGGGGCCGCATGTTCCTCGAACGCTGGAACAAAGGCGAAGCCGCCAAGCTCTTCCAGGAAGCCATCGAAGCCGACGAGAACTACGCCCCCGCCATGCTCGGTATGGCCATGGTCTTGAGCGAAGGCTTCGACGCCAAAGCCGTCGAATTCGCCGAAAAAGCCCTCAAAGCCGATCCCAAACTCCTCGAAGCCCAGGAACTCCTCGCCAAACTCGCCATCGAAGACGTCAACTTCGACAAGGCTCGCAAGGAAGGCGAAAAAGCCCTCCAGATCGCCCCCAATGCCATCCACGCCATGGCCATCCTCGGAGCCCTCGACACGCTCTCCGACAAGCCGTCCACCCCTTGGTTCGACAAGATGGATGCCATCAATCCCGTCTTCGCCGAAGGCTATGCCTACGTCGCCGAAACCCTCATCCTCAACCGCCGCTACCTCGAAGCCATCGAATTCTTCAAAAAAGCCCTCGAAAAAGATCCCAAATACTGGCACGCCCATTCCCAGCTCGGCATCAGTTATATGCGCCTCGGTATGGAAGCACCCGCCCGCAAGCACCTCGAACTCGCCTACGAAAACAGCTATCGTGATCCGGCCACCGTCAACACGCTGCGCCTCATGGATAGCTACAAAAACTTCCAGAGCTTCAAAGCCCCCGGCCTCGAAGTCCGCCTCCACAAAAACGAAGCCGATCTCCTCAAACTCTACTTCGTCCCCGAATTGCAAAAGGCCATCGCAACATACGAGAAGAAATACAGGTTCAAGCTCAAAGAGCCTGTGAAACTCGAAGTGTACCCAGAGCACGAAGACTTCGCCGTCCGCACCATGGGCATGCCCGGACTCGGCGCTCTCGGTGTCGCCTTCGGCTACGTCGTCGCCATGGACAGCCCCTCCGGACGCAAGCCCGGCGACTTCCACTGGGCCAGCACCATGTGGCACGAGCTCAGCCACGTCTTCGTCCTCTCCGCCACCAATCACCGCGTCCCCCGCTGGTTCACCGAAGGGCTCGCCGTCCACGAAGAAACCGCCATCTACCCCGATTGGGGCGACCGTCTCGCACCCCCCATCCTGCAAGCCGTCAAGGACAAAAAGCTCCTCCCCATCGCCCAGCTCGACCGCGGCTTCATCCGCCCCTCTTATCCCAACCAGGTCATCGTCTCCTACTTCCAGGGCGGCAAAGTCATCGACTTCATCGCCGAAAAATGGGGCTTCGACAAAGTCCTCGAAATGATGAAGGCCTTCTCGGAAACCGTGACCACAGCCTCCGTCGTCGAAAAGAACCTCGGCATGAAACCCGAAGACTTCGACAAGGAGTTCCTCGCATGGCTCGACAAGCAGCTCAAAACCCCGCTCGAAAAATTCGGCGAATGGTCCAAACGCCGCATGGCCATGGTCAACAACGTCAAGCAGAAGAAGTGGGACGACGTGATCAAGGAAGGCCGCGAAATCCGCGACTGGTACCCCGATTACGTCGAAGGCTTCAGCGTCTACGAAATGCTCGCCGACGCCTATGAAGGCAAAGGCGACGAAAAGGCTGCCCTCGCCGAACTCGAACAATACGCCAAGGTCGGCGGCCGCTTCCCCGCCAACCTCAAGGAACTCGCCGCCAAGCTCGAAAAAGCCGGCCGCCCCAAGGACGCCGTCGCCGTCCTCGAAAAACTCAACTGGATCTACCCCGTCTCCGACGCCGACTACCATCAGAAGCAGGGCGAACTGAACATGGGCCTCGGACGCCTCCAGCCCGCCATCCGCGAATACCAGGCCGCCCTCGCCTCTAAACCTTCTGACCCCGCGCAATCCCATTTTCAATTGGCCCAGGCCTACCAGAAAGCAAGGCAGACCGACAAGGCCATGGAGCATGTCGTCTCCGCCCTCGAAACCGCTCCCGGTTACAAACCGGCGCAAAAATTGTTGTTGGAATTGACGAATACCACTTCGAATCAGAAAGAAGATTGACTGCAATCATGTCTGTTACCTCCGCTCCGCAACTCGATGCCGCCGAACTGAAGGGCCGCATCACGCGCTTCCAGCAAGCCTATGACGACATCGTGACCCAGGTGCGCCGCGTCATCGTCGGTCAGGAGGAAGTCCTCGATCAGGTGTTGATCGCCCTGTTCGTCGGCGGCAACTGCCTCATCACCGGTCTCCCCGGCACCGCCAAAACCCTCCTCGTGCGCACTCTCGCCGATACCCTCGGTCTCGTCTTCAAACGCATTCAGTTCACCCCCGACCTCATGCCCAGCGACATGACCGGCACCGACATCATCGAAGAGGATCCCACCACCGGACGCCGCAGTTGGACCTTCGTCCAGGGCCCCATCTTCGCCAACGTCCTCCTCGCCGACGAAATCAATCGCACCCCGCCCAAAACCCAATCGGCGCTGCTCGAAGCCATGCAGGAACGCTCCTGCACCGTGCGCGGCAACCACTACAAGCTGCCTTCGCCCTTCTTCGTCCTCGCCACCCAGAACCCCATCGAACTCGAGGGAACTTACCCCCTCCCCGAAGCGCAGCTCGACCGCTTCCTCTTCAACGTCCTCCTCGACTATCTGCCCGCCGAGGACGAACTGAAAGTCATCGGACTCACCACCACCACCCACATCGCCAAGGCCGACCCCGTCACCAACGGCGACGAAATCCTCAGCTTCCAGGAACTCGTCCGCATGGTCCCCATCGCCGAATCCGTCGCCCGCTACGCCATCGAAATCGTACGCTCCACCCGTCACACCGACGCCTCCGCCCCGGACTTCGTCAAGAAGTACGTCAACTACGGCGCCAGCGTCCGCGGCGCGCAATTCCTCGTCCTCGCCGCCAAGGCCCGTGCTCTCATGAAGCACCGCTATCACGTCAGCTTTGAAGATGTGGCCACCATGGCCATCCCCGTGCTCCGCCATCGCATCCTGCTCAACTTCCAGGCGGAATCCGACCGGCTCTCCACCGACGACATCCTCAAGAGGATCCTCGAAAACAAGCCGGCTCCCAAGGCGTAATCGTGAACACACGCTTCCTCGAACCGAAGATTCTTGCCGGCATCTCCGACCTCTCCCTGGTCGCCAAGACCGTTGTCGACGGATTTATCTCGGGCCTGCACCGCTCGCCCGACTTCGGCTTCAGCCAGGAGTTCGCCGAATACCGCCAGTACGTCCCCGGCGACGATCTCCGCTACGTCGATTGGAACGTCTTCGCCCGCACCGAGCGCGCCTACCTCAAGAAATACCGCGGTGAAACCAACACCATGGTCACCGTCCTGCTCGACGCCAGCGCCTCCATGGGCTTCAGTTCGCACAGCGTTTCCAAGATCGACTACGCACGCTACCTCGCCGCCTCCGTCTCCTATCTCGCCATCCAGCAGCGCGACGCCGTCGGCATGATCGTCTTCGATGACGAGATCCGCCACTATGTCCAGCCCCGCTCCCGCCAGGGCCAGCTTGCACGCCTCCTTCATGCCGTCGAACGGGCCGAACCCGGCGCACGCACCGACTACGCCAAGCCCTTCCACCATTTCCAGAGCTATCAGTTCCGCCGCGGCGTCGCCATCGTTGTCTCCGATTTTTACGCCGACCCCGAAGTCATTGTCAAAACCGTCGAGCCGCTCCGCTACCGCGGCAACGAAATCGTGCTCTTCCACATCCTCGACCCCGAAGAGCTCAAGCCCAACTTCCGCGAGCCCGTTGTCTTAATCGACATGGAAACCCAGGATTCGCTCGAAGTCTCTCCCGATTACGCCAACGTCGAATACCGCCAGAAAATCGAGCAACACATCGAAACGTTGAAAAGCAAAGCCCAAGGCGCAGGCATGGACTATCACGTCGTAAACACCTCGCGGCCCCTCGATGAGGCCCTCCGCGAGTATTTCCTCATCCGCGCGGGGAGGTTCTGATGGGATTCCTCGCACCCTGGTTTCTCGCTGGTCTGGCCGCCCTCGGCATCCCCGTCTGGCTCCACCTGCTCCAGCAGCATAAAACCACGCCGAAACAATTCGCCTCGCTCATGTTTTTTGAGCGCCGCACCCAAAGTTCCATCAAGCACCGCCGCCTCAAGTATCTCCTCCTCATGGCGGCCCGTCTCCTGCTCCTGCTCTTCATCGTGCTCGCCTTCGCCGCGCCCTACGTGAAGAACCTCGGCATCCTCCCCGCCGGCGGCAGCAAGCTGCTCATCATCGCCGTCGACAACTCCTTCAGCATGCGCACGGGCGACCGCCTCGCCCAAGCTAAGCGCGATGCGGCATCGCTGCTCGCCTCCCGTGGCCGCCAGCAAGGCCAGGTGCTCACCGTCGGCGCCTCCATCCACGCCCTCACCCAGGTCACCGCCGAATCCAACGAACTTCGCGCCGCCATCGAATCCATCCAGCCCTCCGATTCCCGCAGTTCCTTCGGCGAACTCGCCCGCGCCGTCCGCTCCATCGAGCAATCCTCCCGCATGCCCGTCGAACTCCACCTGTTCAGCGACATGCAGAAAACCTCCCTCCCCCCATCCTTCAAAGACCTCCGCCTCGGCGACTCCACCGAACTCGTCCTCCACTCCGTCGCCCCCAAGCTCGAACCCAACTACGCCGTCGAAAGCGTCAACGCCCCCCGCAGCCTCTTCGATCCCAAGAAAGCTCGCGTCCAGGCCACCGTCGCTTCTTTCGGAGCCCCCGCCGCCAAACGGAACGTCGCCCTCTACGTCAATAACAAGATGGTGGCTTCCAAGCCCGCCGATATCCCCGAAAACGGCAGAGCCACGGTGGAGTTCGTCGGCATGGACGCCAACTACGGCTTCAACAAAGCCGAGATCCGCCTCGATGGCACGGACTCCCTCGCCGGCGACAACACCTTCTTCTTCAGCGTCGAACGCGCCGACCCCCGCCCCCTCCTCTTCGTCCACGAAGCCCGCCAGCAGAAAGGCCTCCTCTACTACCGCGCTGCCATGGAAGCGGCCAGCGAAGGCGCTTTCCTCGTCGAGCCCGCCACAACAGATCAGGTGGCAAATGTTTCGCTCACCAAGTACGGCTTCGTCGTTCTCTCCGACACCGGTCTCCTCCCGCCGGCGTTTGAAGAGAACCTCCGCAAGTACGTCCAGGGCGGCGGCGCCGTCCTCATCGCCGCGGGCCCGGCCATGGCCGCCAAAATGAAAGTCCCCATCTTCGACGAATCCATTCGCGAAGCCCGCTACGCCTCCCGCGCCGGCGAGCGCTTCCTCGTCGCCGGAGCCATGGACTTGACCCACCCCGTCCTGCGCGCCACCGGCCGCTGGGAAAACGTCAAATTCTACCAGGCCATGAAAGTCGAACAGGGCCAGGGCCGCGTCCTCGCCCGCCTCGCCGACGACACTCCTCTCCTTCTCGAAAAGCGCATCGGAGAAGGCCGTGTCCTCGTCTTCACTTCCACCCTCGATAACATCTCCAACGATTTCCCCCTACACACCTCTTTCGTCCCCTTCGTCGAACAGACCGGCCGCTACCTCATCGGTTCCGAAGTCCGGCCCTCCAGCTACACCGCCGATTCCAACGTCGAACTGCGCGCCGAAAAAGGCGCCGGCACCGTCGAAGTCCTCGACCCCCAGGGCAAGCGCGCCATGGATCTGAAGCAAGCCTCTACCGCTCGCAGCTTCCTTCTCACCCAGGCCGGCTTCTACGACATCGGGCGCGCCAACGGCCGCCACGAACTCGTCGCCGTCAATCCCGACCGCAAGGAATCCGATCTCGATATTCTTCCTGAAGAGACTCTGGCACTTTGGAAAGGTACCGGCGCGCAGCAAACGCAAGCCGCCGGCCAGTCCCCTGCCGAACAGCAACAACAAACCAGCAACCTCTGGTGGTATATGATGCTGGCAGCCATGGTGGTTGCCCTGTTGGAATCCGTGTTGGCGAGCCGATATTTGACTGTGGAGCCAAGCGAATGAGCGCATTTGATCAACTCGAAATCTACCTACGCTCGATAGAGCGGCGTCTGCGCGTGATGGCATTCACGCAGGGAGCGGCAATCACGGCGGCAAGCGCCCTTATTGCCACCGTCCTGCTGGTGATGATCATCAATGGATTCGCCTTCAGCGACAACAGCCTCACCGTGGCGCGATTCGTCCTCTTCCTCGCTCTGGCTTTTGCCGTGGGCTTCGGCATCGTCATGCCCCTGCTGCGCCTCAACAAACGCCGCGCCGCCAAGGACGCCGAAACCCGCCAGCCCGATTTCGACGCCCGCCTCCTCACCTTCGCCGAGCGCAAGACCGAAGCCGATCCCTTCCTCGAACTGCTCGCCATGGACACCGTCGAAGTCGCACGCCGCGCCGAACCGTCGTCCATCGTCCCGCCTCTCCGCACCGCGGCCTTCGTCATCGTCGCCCTCCTCGCCAGCGGTGTCCTCATGTGGCTCACCACCTCCGGCCCTGGCTATTGGGGCCACGGCGCGAATCTGCTTTGGGCCGGCAACCCCCGCGACGCGCAGCCCTACTACAGCATCAACGTGCAACCCGGCGACCGTAAAGTGCGCCGCCGCACCGATCAGCTCATCACCGCTCAGATGCTCGGCTTCCAGTCGCAGGCCGTGCGCCTCTACGCCAAATACGACGGCACCACCAAGTGGGAACAGGTTTCCATGAATCCTCAGGCCGGCGGCGCGGGCTTCGAATTCTTATTCGCGGGGCTCCCCGAATCGGTTGAATATTACGTCGAAGCCGGTTCCATCCGCTCCAAGTCGCACCGCCTCACCGTGGTCGACCTGCCCGGCATCAAAAAGATCCGAGTCACCTATCACTACCCCACCTGGTCCGGCCTCAAGGAAACCAGTGAGGAAGGCTCCGGCGATCTGCGCGCCGTCACCGGCACCGAAGCCGAAATCGCCATCCAGACCGACCGTCCCATGAAGGACGGTGTCTTGGTCTTCGATGACCAGACCGAAATCAAACTCAGTTCCTCCATGCTCAGTGGCTGGCTCACCGCTCGCGTCAAGATCAAGAAGGATGGCATGTATCACGTCGCCGCCATGGATGAAGGCCAGCGTGTCCGCGTCAGCGAAGACTTCTTCATCGAAGCCCGTCCCGAAACCGCGCCCATCGTCAAGATCCGCCGGCCTCGCAACGACGCCCGCGTCAGCCCCATCGAAGAAGTCATGATCGAAGTGGAAGCCGCCGATGACTTCGGCCTCCACGAAGTTGCCCTTAAATACTCGGTCAACGGCGGCGAAGAAAAAACCGTCAATCTGCTTCCCTCCAAGGGTGTGCAGAACGTCGACGGCAAGACGATGATCGCCCTCGAAGACTTCAAGCTCTCCCCCGGAGACGTCGTCAGCATGTACGCTGTCGCGCGCGACGCGCAAACCGCCGCGCAAACCGACATGACGTTCATCGAAACCGTCCCCTACGAATTCGAGTTCACTCAGAGCCAGCAGATGGGCGGCGGCGGCGGTGGCGGCGAGCAGGAAGACCAGCAACGCATCTCCCAACGCCAGAAGGAAATCATCGCCGCAACCTGGAATCAGATCCGCGACAAGAACGCCGACAAAGCCGCTGTGGCCGAGAACGCGCGCTTCCTTTCCGAAGTCCAGTCGAAGCTCCGCGATCAGGCCAACTCGCTTGCCAAGCGCATGCGCAGCCGTGAACTCGCCGGAGCCAACAATCAGTTCAAGAGCTTCGCCCAGGATATGGAGAAGGCCGCTGAAGCCATGACCGCGGCCTCCGACAAACTCAAGGCGCAGGGTTGGAAGGATGCCCTGCAGCCCGAACAGAAAGCGCTCCAGCATCTGCTCCGCGCCGAATCCACCTTCCGCGAAATCCAGGTCGCCTTCGGACAGCAGGGCGGCGGCGGTGGCGGTGGTGGCGGCGGACGCGACCTCGCCAGCCTCTTCGATCTCGAACTCGACACCGAAAAGAATCAGTACGAGACCGGCCAGCAGGGCGGCGGTGGCGGCGGCGAGCAGCAGCAGAAGAAGGTTGACGAAGCTCTCCAGAAACTCGAACAGCTCGCCCGCCGGCAAAAAGAGCTCGCCGAGCAGATGAAGAATCAGCAGCAGAAGAACCTGCCCCAGAATCGCTGGCAGCAGGAGATGCTCCGCCGCGAAGCCGAGCAGCTCCAGAAGGAGCTCGAACAGATGACCCGCGGCCAGCAATCCCAACAGGGCCAGCAAGGCCAACAAGGGCAGCAAGGCCAGCAGGGGCAGCAATCGCAACAGGCCGGCGGCCAGGGCGGCCAGCAACAACAGCAGCAACAGCAACAGCGCCGCATGCAGCAGATGCAGCGCAATCAGGGCGGCCAGGGCCAGGCCCAAATCGACCCCCGCGTCGAGCGCGCCCTCGAACGCCTCAAGCAAGCTACCGAAGACATGCGCCGCCAGTCCGGCGAACAAGGTGGCGACGCCGGTTCCCGCCGTGCCGCTGAGCGCCTTCAGGAAGCCACCGATCTGCTCAACTCCATGCGCAAGCAGGAGGCCTCCGGCCAGCTCGGCGACCTCACCCGCCGCGCCGATCAGATCACTGAGCAGCAGAAGAACATCCAGAACCAACTGCGCGAAATGTACGGCCGTGGCCAGAACGGCAACGACATCCGCCAGATGACCGACAACCTCCGCAAGGGTCAGGAACTCGCCCGCGACAAAGACCGTCTCGCCCAGGAGCTCGAACGCCTCGAACGCGACATGCAGAAGGCCGCCCGCGATCTCGCCGGCGCCAACAAGGATGCCTCATCCAAGGTCCGCGAAACGCTCGGCGATCTGCAAGGCAGCGAAGCTCGCCGCGATATGCAGCTCGGCGCAGAGTGGCTCCGCCGCGGCATCGGTTCGGCCACCTACATGCGCGAACAACGCGTCACCGACGCCATGGAGCGCATGCGCGCCGGCTTGCGCCAGGCCGAAGACAAGCTGAACAAAGACAACCAGGCCGGAGGCCGCGGCGACAGCGATCTCGAAAAAGCGCTCAACCGCGTCGAACAACTCCGCGCCCAGATCGAACAGCAACTCCAGCGCCAGCAAGGGCAGCAAGGCCAACAGGGCCAGCAAGGTCAACAAGGCCAGCGTGGACAGCAGGGACAACAGGGACAACAGGGACAACAGGGACAACAGGCCGGACAACAAGGCCAGCAGGGACAGCAGGGCCAACAAGGGCAGCAGTCCGGCCAGCAGGGTCAACAAGGCCAACAAGGGCAGCAAGGCCAACAGGCAGGCCAGCAAGGTCAACAAGGGCAGCAGGGCCAGGGCGGCCAGCAAGGCTCCTCGCAACAGGCCGGACGCCAGGGCGGCATGGGCGGCCAGCAAGGCGGCCGCGAAATCCCCATCGGCCAGGAACGCACCCAAGGCGGTGGCCCTCGTGATGGCTACCGTGACAACGGCTACAACGCCATCAACGATGGCAACCTCCGCGCTCCCGGCGGCGGCGATGGCCGCTACTCCGAAAGCCCCCGCGCACTCGAAGGCGCATACCGCGAAGGCCTCCGCGACCTCAATCAACTCCGCCAGGGCGTCGCCGGCGAAGACGCCGAATCGGCCAAGGAGATCCAGGAACTCATCCGCCAGATGCAGCGCCTCGATCCTTCGAAGTTCGCCGGCAACCCGGCCCTCCTCGAACAACTGAGATCACAGTTATTGCCCAGTCTCCAGCAGGTCGAGATTCAGCTCCGCCGCAAGCTCGAAGAGCAGCAGGGCGGCACCGTCCGCACCGCCGCCGGCGACAGCATCCCTACGGGCTACGCCGAAGCCATCGCCGAATACTTCCGCAAGCTCAGCAAAGGCAAATAGCT
>CALFYN010001044.1 GCA_937952345.1 uncultured Acidobacteriota bacterium | reverse complement strand
ACCGCAATTTCCTGGGTCCGCTCGATTTCGACGGCTCACCGCTGGGCGGCAACGGCGTTGCGATCGTGAATCAGGAACTGCGGTTCCCGCTGTACAAGATGTTCGATGGCGTCGGCTTCTTCGATGCGGGAAACGTGTCGCCGCTGGTTTCCACTTTCAGTAATGCGGATTGGCGCAAGTCGGCTGGGTTCGGGCTTCGCTTGCGCACGCCCTACGTGCTGCTGCGCGTGGATTACGGATTCAAGCTGGGCCGCCGCCCCGGGGAGAGTGCGGGGCAGTTCTTCTTCAGCATCGGGCAGGCGTTCTGAGAGCGGGCGCCGGCTGCGCCCCACGGCGAGCCCGGTGCGAGTCGAAGGCCAGACGGCAGAATGTTGGCCTGTCGCGGCACGAATCGTGGTGGTATAGTGCAGGCCATGAGCAGCACCGTCAGCCGGCGCGGCTTTCTCGCCGCGTCCGCCTTCAGCATCGTTCCGCGCCGTGTGCTCGGCGCGCCGTTCATTCCGCCCAGCGACAAAATCACGCTTGCCTGCGTCGGTACCGGCACGCAGGGGCTGCGTGAAATGCTGCCGCTGCTTGGTTCGGAGAAGATTCGCGTGGTGGCGGTTTGCGATCCTTGCCGCGACGCCACCGGTTATCGCGACTGGTCTCCGACCGGGCTGCTGCAATCTCTTCGCGCCGGTTTGAACAAGCCCGCCTGGCGCGCCGGGACGGAGCATGCAATTCCCGGAGGGCTCACCGCGGGCAAGGATCTCACCGATAGCTGGTATGGGAACAAAGACTGCGCGGCGTATGCTGATTTTCGGGAATTACTGGAAAAGCACAAAGATCTGGACGCGGTGAAGATCATGACTCCGGATCATCTGCATGGGGTGGCGAGCATCGCGGCGATGAAGCGGGGCAAGCACGTCATTATGCACAAGCCCATCGCGAACCGGCTGCAGGAAGCGCGCGAGGTCATCGCCGCAGCCAAGGCGAGCGGGGTGGCGACACACTTCATGCCGTGGGACACGAATGGCTCGATGGAAAAGATCATGTCCTGGATTCATGGCGGGGCAATCGGGAAACTGCGGGAAATTCACAACTGGACGAACCGGCCGGTGTGGCCGCAATTCGCCGATATTCCGAAAGACCGGCCGCCTGTGCCCGAGGGCTTTGACTGGGATCTGTGGCTTGGTCCGGAAGCGGACCGGCCCTACCACCCGAACTATACGCACATGGTGTTCCGGGGCTGGTTCGATTTTGGCGGGGGCGCGATGGCCGATATGGGGCATTACAGCTTGTGGAGCGTGTTCCGCGCGCTGGAACTGAGCGGCCCTTCGGTCGTCGAACCGCAGTTGAGCCGGCACGTCGCTTTCGACGGTAACTCGATTGCGCGGGGCAAGAACACACACTCGTTCCCGGACGCGAGCGTTGTGCGATTCCGCTACCCTACGCTCGATCTCGTCTGGCACGAAGGCGGGATGCGTCCGCCGGTTCCGGAGGAGTTGGCCCGTGAAGACAAAGATCTGCCCGCAGAAGGGATGCTCTTTATCGGAGAAAGAGGAACCATTCTTTCGGGATTCCGGCTGGAGAATCCGCGGCTGCTTTCCGAGAAACAAGTTGAGGCGCCGAGTGCGCGGGCACGGCGGGAGCGGAATCAGCTCTCGCCTGGACTGGAGCAATGGGTTGCGGCTTGCAAAGGGGGCAAGCAATCTCCGGGGAGCTTTCTCACGGCCGGGGGCATTTCCGAAGCTGTGAATCTGTATGCTGTGGCGCTCCGCACGCAGCAGAAGCTGCGCTGGGATGCGGCGGCAGGCCAGTGCACGAACTCCGCGGAAGCGAACCGTTACCTGAGCCGCGAATACAGGAAAGGATGGGATCCGAAAACGATATGACCACGCGCAGAGAATTGCTTGGGGCGGCGCTGGCCGCCATGGTGATGGAGGCTGCCCCGCTGGGGATGCCGATGGGTTGCCAACTGTACCCGGTGCGCGACCGCATTCCCACGGACTTTGAGGGCCTGCTGAAAGAGCTGCACGGCATCGGGTTTCGCACGATCGAGACGTGCTCGCCGCCGGGCTACCAGAAGTCCGGATTCACGGCGCTGGAATCGCGTTCCGCGGCAGAGATCAAGAAATCGATGGGGGCGGCGGGGCTGCGGTGCACCAGTTGCCACTACCCGCTGCGCGAACTGCGCGCGGCGATGGATGCGCGGGTGGAATATGCCAAGGCTCTGGGGCTGGAACAGATGGTGATTTCGTCGTTCGGACTTCCGCGCGATGCGAAGCTCGCCGATTGGGCGCGGGCGGCCGAGGAAGCGAACAAGCTTGGGGAAAAGGCGCACAAAGCCGGGCTTGGGTTCGGGTTCCACAATCACAACACGGAGTTCGCCATGCTCGAAGGCAAGCTGATCTACGATGAAATCCAGCGCGTGTTCGATCCGAAGCTGGTGCAGGGGCAGTTTCAGGTGACTACGATCAGCCTGGGCTATGACCCGGCGGAGATGATCGCGAAATACGCGGGGCGCATCCTATCCATGCATCTTTCCGACTGGTCCTCGGCAACGAAGAAGATGGCCCCCGTGGGGCATGGGTCTATCGACTGGAAGAAGCTGTTCACCGCCGCCAGGAAAGCGGGCGTCAAGAACTATTTCGTGGAAATGGATCTGGAATCCATGAAAACAAGCGCCGCATTTCTGAAGACGCTCAAAGTGTGAGTGGCGCTCAGCGGTACGTGATCCACATGGGGCTGACCCAGACGATTTCGCCGTCGGCCTGTTCGCCGCGGACGTAGTAATACGCCGTCTTGCCTTTCACGGCTTGCGCGTCGCGCCAGGTGAAGTCGGCTTTCTTGCTGCGCGGTTCGGTGGTGTAGACATACTGGCCGTCGCGGATGATGTGGACTTTGGCGAAGTTGTCGGTGCCCCAGAGCTTGACGGAGATGGAGGGCGGTTCGGAGACGGTGAATTCCTCGCCCATGAAATGCGGTCCGACGCGCACGTCGGCGAGGATGTTGTCGGTGGCTCCGTAGACGCGGCGCTTGCGGAAGGCTTCCATGATCGCCTCGCGGGTGGGGGCGGTGACCCAGAGGTTGCAATAGGACATGTGCGTGGAGATGTGATCACTGGAGGCCTGGAAGCCCATGCGGTAACCCTTCTGTAGCGCCAGAGAGACGAAGCCGAGGGGACGCCAGCCGCCGATGGAATCGCTGGCGTTGTTGGAGCGCGGGCCGCCGGGCATTTCGTAGTTCTGGCGGTCGCCCTGATAGATTTCGACGACGGGTTCGACGATGGGGTCATTGTCGCGCCA
>CALFYN010001043.1 GCA_937952345.1 uncultured Acidobacteriota bacterium | reverse complement strand
GTCTGCGCGGCTTACACCGTATCGCATGGGCGTTGCCTTCTTCTTCCGGCTGAACAGACCCGCTTCGCCGGCAGGGGCAAGGAGTGTCAGAATGAAGATGGCAACCGCTAGGAAACGGATCATAAAGGTACTATCGGCACCATGTCCGAAAAGCAACAGTACGACGACCGGCATAAGGCGATGTTATGGTCGCTGGGTGTTGGCCTGTTCATGCTGGTGGGGAAGTTCGGCGCCTATTGGTTGACCGGCTCAGTGGCGATTCTGTCGGATGCGGCGGAAAGCCTCATCCACGTCGTGGCCGTGGCGTTCGCGGCCTTCAGCCTATGGCTCAGCCTGCAACCGGCAAGCGCGAAGTCGCCCTATGGCTATGAACGGATCACGTTCTTCTCGGCCGGTTTCGAAGGCGGAATGATTATCGTTGCCGCGCTGTGGATCATTGCCACCGCAGTGCAGAAGTGGCTTGCCGGACTGGTGATCGAACGCTTGGGGTTGGGCACGGTTTTGGTGCTGCTGGCATCGCTGATCAACCTTGCCCTAGGCTGGCATCTGGTGCGCACGGGGCGGCGGACGGGTTCGCTGATATTGGAAGCCAACGGCAAGCACGTACTTACCGATAGTTGGACCAGCTTCGGAGTGGTGGCCGGTTTGGCCCTAGTGCTTGCCACAGGATGGAAGCCGTTTGACCCGATTCTGGCGATCGCCGTTGCCTTGAACATTCTCTGGTCGGGAGGGCAACTGGTGCGCACGTCGGTGCGCGGGCTGATGGATTTGCCGGATCCGGACAAGGCCCGCCAATTGGAGGAAAAAGTAGGCCGGATTACGGAGAGTCTCGGTGTCCAGTTTCACCGGTTGCGGTTCCGCGATACGGGCCAGAGGTGGATCGTGAGCCTGCACCTGCTGTTCCCCGATACGGTGTCCCTGCGTGAGGCGCATCACCGGGCGACGGAAGTGGAGAGGCGACTGGAGGCGGAACTGCCTCCGAATTCGGAGGTGCTTTCGCATCTGGAGCCGGCCGAGGATCACTGCCGGGTGCATCCGGACGAGGTGGAGGGCTGGCCGTAGCCTTTACTTCACGTAGACGAAGAAACGTGTCACGGCGCGGTAGCCCATGCGCACGTACAGCGGATAGCCGTCGGCGCTCGATTGGAGGACGGTGCGCGAGATTCCCAGTGACGCTTCGGCGTCGGCGATCGCGTGGCGCATGATTGCCTCTGCGTATCCACGCCGCTGGTATGGGGGCTGCGTGGCGACGGCGTAGATGCCGATGGCGCCGGAGGAGTTGACGGCTGCCGCCGTACTGACCGGTTCGCCGTGGAGATACCCGATCCAGCCGGTCATGGATGCTTTCCACAGCGCTTCGCCGCAATAAACGTCCCGCGACATGTCGAGTGGAACATGGAAGGCGGCGGACATCACCTGGCTGAAGTGGTTTCGCGTGGCGGAGTCGCCGACGCGGACGAACGCCATACGCGGCGGTTTCGCGGCCGGCGGAATGAGTTCCGGGGCGATCATCCCGGGGGCCTCCATGGTCAGCCGCAGCCCGCGCGTGGCGAGCGCGATTCTTGCTTTGCGGCGTTCCTCGGGCGAAAGCATATCGTCGCAGAACCAGACCGACCAGGGCGCATTGTACTTTTGGAAAAAATCCTCGGCACGGGTGAGGCAATCGTAGAAGTCGCCTTGTTCGGAGGGTAGCGGCGACGTGACGAGAGCGGTGTTGAACAAGCCATACGGCACCCCGGCGTACACGAGGCTGAGCCCCGGACTGTGGATGACGCGCCCGCCCGAGCGCACCCATGCGAAAGCCGCGAGCGCGTGACGCAGGTTCTCGTTGATGATCTCGTAATCCCGCAAGGGCTATCGCGGCATTACAGCAGAGAAAGCGGATCGACGTCAATCACCAGGCTGGTGGCGGGCCAGCGCTTCTGCTCGGCATAGGCGCGCAGGTTGTGCAGCAGATCGTTCAGGCGCTTGCGCGAAGCGGCCTTGATCAGCAACTGATAGCGGTATTCGGCTTTGAGCCTCGGGATGGGCGCCTCGGCCGGACCCAGCACCTTCAGATCCTGCGGGTTGGGCCCGAAGAAATTCCCGATCTCGGCGGCCATGTCGATGGCCTGCTGCTGCGTGTGACTGCGCACCATGATGTTAGCCAAGGCGGCAAACGGCGGGTAGCGCATCATTTTGCGGAACTGCATCTCTTTTTCGTAGAAATTGGCGTAGTCCTGGGCGGCGGCGCAGCGGACGGCGTAGTGCTCGGGGTTGATGGTCTGGACGATGACGTTGCCGGGGATCTCGCCGCGCCCTGCGCGACCGGCCACCTGAGTGAGCAGTTGAAAGGTGCGTTCGGCGGCGCGGAAATCGGGCATGCCGAGGCCGACGTCGGCCGACACGACACCGACCAGCGTCACATTCGGGATATCGTGGCCCTTGGCGATCATCTGCGTGCCCACGAGCACGTCATATTCGTGAGCGCGGAAGCCGTGAAGGATCGTTTCATAGCGGCGCTTGCCGGTGACCGTGTCGCGGTCCATGCGGGCGATGCGCGCCTTGGGGAAGACGAGGTGCAGTTCGTCCTCCACCTTTTCCGCGCCCGTGCCGAGGAACTGGATGTGTTCGGAATCGCACTTCGGGCAGCGCTTGGGGGGCGGGGCGGCGTAGTTGCAGTAGTGGCAGAGCATGCGCCGGTCGCGGTGGTGATAGGTGAGGGTGACGGCGCAGTTGATGCATTCCACCCGTTCGCCGCAGGAACGGCAGGCGACGAAGCTCGAAAAGCCCCGGCGGTTGTGGAGGATCATGACCTGCTCGTTGGACTCGAGGCGGGCAGCCATGGCGTCGAGGAGACGTCGCGAGAAGGTGGCCTGCTTGCGCGTTTCGAGGAACTCCTGACGCATGTCGACGATCTCCACTTCGGGCATGGGCCGCCCGGCGATGCGTTCCGGCAATTCCACCAGCGTGTACTTGCCGCGCTGGACGTTGTAACGCGATTCCAGACTCGGGGTGGCCGAACCGAGGACGACGACGGCATTGGCAGCATGGGCGCGGACGACGGCGACATCGCGCCCGTTGTAGCGCGGGTTTTCCTCCTGCTTATAGCTTTGGTCGTGTTCTTCATCGACGACAATGAGCCCGAGATTCTGGACGGGAGCGAAGATGCTCGATCGGGTACCCACCACGACCTGGGCGCGTCCGGCGCGGATGGCTCGCCACTGTTCGGCTCGTTCCGAACCCGAGAACGCCGAATGCAGCAGCGCCACACGATCGCCGAAGCGGTGGAGGAACTGGCCGCTGACGGCTGGGGTAAGGGCGATTTCGGGAACCAGCATGAGCGTGCCCCGTCCCTCGGCGAGGGCGGCTTCGATCGCCTGCAGGTAGACCTCCGTCTTGCCGGAACCGGTGACCCCTTGGAGCAAGATGGCCTGGAACTTGCGCTCCGTCATCGATTGGCGGATCTTGTCGAGCGCTTGTTGCTGATGGGGATTGAGAGCATGCGGGGCGCCGCCATGGCCGGGGTGCAGACTGAGGACGGTGAGCGGCTTCAGGGTCACCAGTTGGCGGCGAGCCAGCGCCCGGGCGGCGGTGGAGGCGTTCTTCACTTGTGCTTCCACCGCAGTGAGCACATGGGAGCCGGGATGCAATTCCAGGTAGGAGATCAGCTCGCGCTCCGCCTTGCGCAGTTTCTCGCCTTCGGCGCGAGTGAGGAACTCGATCTGGAGCTTTTCCGATGGCGCGCGTAGCGGATCCTTCTGCTCGGCGGTGTCCTCGACGGCGATGAAGCCGCGGCGAAGGAGGCTCTTGATGACATTCGGTGCGTTCTTCACCTTTTTTTCGAGGTAGGCCGAAGACAGCGATCGGTGCTCCAGATGCCGCAGCACGCTCACGGCCGGATCCTCTTCGTTTTCGGCGAAGACGAACTGCCGGACCACGTCGCGCCCCGTATCGGTGAGCGTGTAGACCTTCCCCTTGCGGATTTCCGAGGACAGAGGCGTCATGGCCCGGAGCACTTCCCCCAACGGCGCGCAGTAATAGTTGGCAATCCAATCGCCGAGCGATAGGAGCTCTTCTTCGAGGGCCGGCTCCTCGCCGAGCAGTTGCAGGGCCTGGCGGGTCTCCATGGCCGGCGGATCGTCGTGTGTGCGAAGAACCACTCCCGTGAGCTTGCGCGGGCCGAAGGGAACCAGGATCCGGCAGCCCCGCTTCACGCGATGCCGCAGGGTTTCGGGCAAATCGTAGGTGAAGACCTGATCGAGCGGGACGGGGAGACTGATGTCGGCGTAGCGCGGCATGGAGAATCTTTCAGGGTAGCGCCTGCGGGGTGACGTGTGACGGCCCGCGATTGCCCTTTCTGAAATGGAAGGAGAAAACACAGATGAGACAACTTATTACATTGGCATTGGCAGGGCTGCTCGGCTTGGCCGGGGCGGCTTGGGCGGATGCTCCGCTGAAATCGGCGCTCGGGTTGAGCATCGAGCAGGCGCGCGAGGTGGACGCCATCCAGGCCGCCCACCGGCCCAAGTTCGCCGCCAAACGCCAGGAGCAGAACAAGGAACTGCGTGCGCTGCGCCGCGCCCGCATCGCCAACGACAGCCAGGAGATGGCGAGGCTCGAAAAGGTCACCGGGCAGTTGCACGAGGAGTTGAAGCAGATCCGCTTGCATGAAGACGGCGAGATCCGGAAACTGCTCACGCCGGAACAGAGCCGGAAGTTCGACGACTACCTGAAACTGCGCAAGGAGATGGTAGGGAGTTCGCGGGACGCCAAGGATTTCTAGGCTCAGGGCGGGGAGGGCACCCCCTGTGAATCTGAAACCACGGGTGGGTACATCGCGTCTCATACAGTAGATGACTACACCAAAGACGCATTGCGAGCTCTCCTTGTAGAGTCCGGCGTCATGGCCGGATGAGTGCCAAAAGACGCTCGCAATTTCCTCCTCCCTCCGGGGTAACTGGACGCCCCGGAGGGTCTTTTGTTTTTGGGCCCTGGGGTTTAGGCTGAAAGTAGTGAAAGCACCGGCATCGGGAGAGCGGATTCTCGCGATGGAAGGCTTGAGCAAGATCTACCGCCTGGGGGATGTCGAGGTGGTTGCGCTCAAGAACATCCACCTGGAACTGCAATCGAAGCTGTTTGTGGTCATTCTGGGCCCCTCGGGTAGCGGGAAGTCTACGCTGCTCAATATCCTTGGGGGGCTGGACGTTCCCACCACCGGGCGCTTGCATTATTTCGATCATGACCTCACGGCGGCGGGCGAACGGGAATTGACTCGCTTCCGCCGCGAGCACGTGGGTTTCGTTTTCCAGTTCTACAACCTCATTCCCAGCCTCACCGCCATCGAAAATGTCGCCTTGGTGACAGAGATCGCCGAGCATCCCATGCCCCCGGCGCAGGCGCTCGATTTAGTGGGACTGAAAGACCGCATGCACTTCTTTCCCTCGCAGCTTTCCGGGGGAGAGCAGCAGCGCGTGGCGATTGCCCGCGCCATCGCCAAGCAACCCGACCTGCTGCTGTGCGACGAGCCCACCGGGGCACTGGACTACGGCACGGGCCGGGTCGTGCTGGAGGCCATTGAGCGCATCAATCGAGAGTTGGGAACCACCACCATCGTGATTACGCACAACGCTCCCATTGCCGGCATGGCCGATCTGGTGATCCACCTCAGCGGGGGCGAAATCGTGGAGAAGAATTGGAACGCGAAGAAAGCGACTCCGGCGGAGATACGCTGGTGACGCCATGAAGACCCTGTACCTCAAAGTGCTGCGCGACGCCAGCCGCCAACGGGGGCAGGTGATCGCGGTCACCGCGGTGGTGGCGGCGGGCATCGCCATGTGGGTCACCATGCGTAGCGCCTATGAGTCGCTGGTGCACGCCCAGCACAGCTACTACAGCGGCTACCGGTTCGCCGACGTGTTTGCCCAGATGAAGCGTGCGCCGGAGTTGGAGAAGGCGCGCCTGGCGGCGATCGAAGGTGTGATGGATGTCGAGACCCGCGTGATCTACGAGATCACGGTGGACGTGGAGGGATTGCCCGAACCCGCCTCCGCCCGCCTGCTCTCCATTCCCGATGCCGGCGAGCCGGCGCTCAACCGGATTCACCTGCGCCAGGGGCGCTTGCCGGAACCGGGTCATAGCCGCGAACTGGTGGTCAGCGAAGCCTTCGCCGAGGCTAATGCGCTGGGCCCCGGCGATGCACTGGATGGCGTGCTGAACGGCCGCTGGACGCAATTCCGCATCGTTGGGGTCGCCATTTCACCGGAGTATGTCTACGAATTGCGCGGCGTCACCGCCTTCCCCGATAACCGCCGTTTCGGCGTGATGTGGATGCGCCGCGAAGCACTCGCCGCGGCTTTTCGCATGGAGGGCGCGTTCAACGATGTCAGCCTGCGCCTTGGTCCCGGGGCGCGCGAAAAGGACGTCATTGACGCTGTCGATCATCTGCTGGAAAAGTACGGCTGCACGGGATCCTACGGCCGCTCCGACCAGCTATCGCACCGCTTCCTCTCGGACGAGATCAAGCAGGATCGCGTCACAGGGATCATCGTGCCCGCAGTGTTTCTGGCCATCGCCGCGTTTCTCACGAACGCGGTGCTGATGCGCATGGTCACGCGGCAGCGCGATCAGATCGCTACCCTGAAGGCCTTCGGGTATTCGAACTGGGCCATCGGGTTCCACTACTTCCTGTTTGCTATGATTCCCGTATCCCTGGGTACCGTGCTGGGGACGGCGGTAGGCATCTGGCTTGGCAGCGGACTGGCCGAGTTGTACGAGAAGTTCTTCCGCTTCCCCAGGCTCGAGTTTGAACTGAGCGCTCCCATTCTCCTCGGCGCCTTCGCCGTCAGTCTTGCCTCGGCGGTCATCGGTGCGCTGGCGGCGGTGCGCAGCGTGGTTTCCATGCAGCCGGCGCAGGCGATGCGTGAGGAAGGCCCGGGCATGTATCACCGCGGCCTTCTCGACTGGCTGGGGCTGAGCGCCGTGCTTCCGCTTTGGACGCGCATGATTCTGCGCAGCATGCAGCGGCGTCCCGTGAAATCGCTGCTGACGGTGGCGGGCCTGGGCATGGCGATTTCCGTGGTGCTGGTATCGCGTTACTTCACCGATGCCATGGATTACCTCATGCGCGTGCAGTTTGAACTGGTGCAGCGCGACAATGCCACGGCGCTGTTTCAGGAGCCCAAGACGCTCGCCGCGCGGCATGAGCTGATGCATATGCCGGGCGTGCTTCGCGTCGAGCCCTTCCGGGTGGTGCCCGCGCGATTCCGCCATGAGCATCGCAGCTACCGCATGGCGATTCAGGGGATTGTGCCTTCGAGCGAATTGCATTTGTTGCTGGATGCCGATTTGCGCGAAGTGGCGCTGCCGCCGGAGGGGCTGGTGCTCACGCGCACGCTGGCTGACATTCTGCATGTGCGCGCCGGCGATAAAGTGACCGTCGAGGTGATGGAAGGCGAACGCCCGGTGCGCGAGGTATACGTGACTGCGCTGGTGGATGAGCTGATCGGTGTCGCGGCATATATGAATCTGTATGCTCTGAACCGCCTCATGCAGGAAGGCGATGCCATCTCCGGCACGTATCTGCAGGTGGATCCCTTGCAGGCTGAGGTGCTGTACAGCCGGCTGAAACGCACGCCCGTGGTGAGCAGTGTTGCCGTGCGCGAGGCGATGCTGGAAAGCTTCCGGAAGACGATCGCCGAAAACATGCAGGTTTCGGTGAGCATCCTGGCTGTGTTCGCAGCCGTGATCGCCTTCAGTATTGTCTACAACAGTGCCCGCATCGCGCTATCGGAGCGGGCGCATGAACTCGCGTCGCTGCGCGTGTTGGGATTCACCAAGCCGGAAGTGGCGGTTGTCCTCATCGGCGAGCAGTTGGTGCTGACCGTGGCCGCCATCCCGGCGGGTTTTCTGATGGGACGGGGCTTGTGCGAGTTGCTCGCCAAGTCGCTGGAATCAGAGTTGTATCGTTTTCCTGTCGTGTTGACGCAGGAGTCGTATTTGTATTCGCTGGTGATTTTGGTGCTGGCGAGTATTTTTTCCGCGGCCTTCGCCCTGCGCGGCGTGCTGCGGCTGGATCTGTTGCGTGCGCTAAAAACAAGAGAGTAAATCCATGCGCGGTAAACGTGTCCTGAAGAATGTGCTGGTGCTGGCCATCCTGGCCTCGGCGGGGACGGCGCTGACGATGTACCTGCGGCGGCCGGTGATTCTGCGGCTGGATGCGGTGAAGGTGGTGTGCGGGCCGATGCTGGTGGCGGTGGAAGAACAGGGGGAGACACGGGCGCGCGACCAGTACATCATCGCCGCGCCGGTGGAAGGGGAATTGCGCCGCGTGCTGTTGCGCGAAGGCGATCGTGTGCAGGTGGGGCAGGTGGTGGCCACGCTGCGTCCATCGCCGCTGGGCGTGCAGCCACGAGCGGAAAACCGGGCTCGCATTGCCGCCGCGCAATCGCTGGTGGTGGAAGCCGAGGCGCGCGTCGCGCAGGCACAGCGGGAACTGGAGCTGGCAAAGAAGGAGCGCGAGCGCGTGGAAAAGCTGGTGCGCTCGGGCGATATGGCGGTGCGGAATCTGGATCAGGCGCGCACCGCCGAGAGTGTTGCCGCGCAGCAGGTGGCCGCGGCGAAGGCTCGGTTGGATGCCGCGCATCATGAGGTGGCGGCGGCGCGGTCCGTGCAGATCGCCGTGGATCCGCCGCCTGCGGCCATGGTGCAGGTGCGGTCTCCGGTGAGCGGCCGGGTGCTGGCCGTCGTCCAGCAAAGCGAGCGGGTAGTGCCGGCGGGTACTCCGCTATTGACCCTCGGCGATGCCCGGCACCTTGAGGTTATGGTGGATGTGTTGTCGCAGGACGCGGTGAAGATTCGCCAGGGCGACCGCGTGATCCTTGAACAATGGGGCGGCGACCGTCCTCTTGACGCGAAGGTGCGATTGGTGGAACCGCAGGCCTTCACGAAGATCTCCGCTCTCGGCGTTGAGGAAAAGCGCGTCCATGTGATTGCCGACTTCGAGGCGCGGCCGGCGGAGTTGGGCGTCGGTTATCGCGTGGAGGCGAAGATCGTCGTCTGGTCCGCGGATCAGGTGTTGAAGGTGCCATCGAGCACCGCCTTCCGCCGTGGGACGGAGTGGGCTGTGTTCACCATCGAGAACGGCGCGGTGCGCATACGGAAGATCACCGCCGGCCATCGCAACGATGCGGAGATCGAAGTGTTGGATGGGCTGAAGGAAGGCGAAGTAGTGGTTCGCCGTCCCGAGCGCGATTTGCAGGAAGGGACGTTGGCCGAGGGTGTTTTTTGAGACGGTACAATAAGACCGAGTGCCTGAATTATTAGAAACAGCAAAGCAAGTGATCGCGCTTGCTCTCAGCAAAGGTGCGCACGAGGCCGAATGCACGATCTCAGAAGGCTCTGAGTTTTCCGTGTCGGTACGAATGCGGGAGATCGAGACGTTGAAGGAAGCGGCGTCGAAGGCGGCGGGGGTGCGCGTGCTGATCGGCAAGCGCGTGGGCTCGTCGCATTCGTCCGATCTTTCGAAGGAAGGCTTGGAGCGGATGGTGGCCGGTGCGCTGGAACTGGCGCAGATCACTTCCGAAGATCCGTTTGCCGGGTTACCGGATGCTGGGGAGTTGGGATCGATCGATGCCGACTTAGAGCTGTATTCGGATGATGTTGGGCAGTTGGATACTCCGGCGCGCATCCGGCTGGCGAAGGAAACCGAAGAGGCGGCGTTCGCCGTCGATCCGCGGATTGTGAACTCGGAAGGGGCTTCGTTTGGGGCCAGTGAAGGGGCGCGCTATTTCGCCAATTCGCGCGGGTTTGCCGGCTGGTACCGGGCGAGCATGTGCTCGCTGAGCACGGTTGCCGTGGCCAAGGACGGCGATTCGATGGAGCGTGATTTCTGGTATTCGGCCAAGCGCAGCTACAAGCAATTGGAGAAGCCTGAAGTGATCGGACGCATCGCCGCGGAACGGGCGTTGCGGCGGCTCAATGCGCGCAAGGTGCCGACGCAGAAAGCTCCCATTGTGTTCGATCCACGGACCGCCCGGTCTTTGATCGGCGATATTTTCGATGCCGTGGCGGGCGATTCCATTTACCGGAAAAGTTCGTTCTTGCTCGATAAGCTGGGTGAGAAGGTGGCAGCGGCGGAGTTCACGGTGGTGGACGATGCGACCATGCCGGGCTTGTTCGGGTCGCAGCCCTTCGATGATGAGGGCGTGCCGTCGCGGCGCACGGTGGTGATTGAGAATGGCGTGTTGCAGACTTACCTGTTGAATTCGTATACGGCGCGGAAGCTGGGGATGAAGACAACAGGGAACGCATCGCGCGGCATTACCGGCAATGCGAGCGTGGGGCACGGGAACCTGTACCTGCTGCCCGGTGTCCAAACACCGGAGGCAATCATCGGGTCTGTGAAGAGCGGCTTGTATGTGACGGAGTTGATCGGCAGCGGCGTGAACACGGTGACCGGCGATTATTCGCTGGGCGCGGTGGGGATGTGGATTGAGAATGGAGAATTGGCGTACCCTGTTTCGGAGGTCACCATTGCAGGAAATTTGAAAGAAATGCTGCAGGCGGTGACGGCGATCGGGTGCGATTTGGAGTTTCGCAGTTCGGTGGCGGCGCCGACATTGAAGATTGCGGAGATGACCATCAGTGGCCAGTAAAGAATCGAAATCGCTGTTCAGTGTGCCGGTGATCCTGGTGGTAGCCATCGGTATCGCGGTGGGCGGAGCAGTGTGGTACCTGGAGCGTGGCCCGGCGCCGGAAGCGAAGGGGCCGGTGCTGACGCCGGATGCGAAGAATTACGTGAAGCATCTCAAGCTGTCGGACGTGGAGATGAAGGCGACCCAGGCAGCGATGAATATTCAGGTGATCGAAATTACGGGCAATATCAAGAACGATGGCGATAAGCCATTGCAGTCGGTATTGCTGAATTGCATCTTCTACGATCCCTACGGGCAGGTGGTGCTGAAGGACCGCGTGGAGATTGTGCGAGCCAAGACAGGCGGGATCAAGCCGGGCGAGACGAAGCCGTTCCGGCTGCCGTTTGATACGTTGCCGGGGAGTTGGAATCAAGGGATGCCGCAGTTGGTGATCGCCTCGATTGTGTTCGGCTGAGCTATGGGGCGGGTGCTGGTGGTGGAAGACGATCCGGAGCAGTTGGAGCTGCGGCGTCTGCTGCTGGAGCGCGTGGGGCATACGGTTTGGACGGCGTCGTCAGCCGGAGAGGCCTGGCGGCAGTTTTTGGAAAACCAGCCGAAACTGGTGATTCTGGATTTACGTCTACCGCGTAC
>CALFYN010001042.1 GCA_937952345.1 uncultured Acidobacteriota bacterium | reverse complement strand
GGCGGAAGGCGTGTATTGATAGCCCACCGATTCGAGGGATCCACACGCCAGCAGCCGGTCGCGCGCGGCGTCGAATTCCTTCTCCACCACGGGCTGTCCCACCTTCAATCCCGTCACCGCCAGGATCTTCTCCGTCTTATAAATCTGATTGCCCGTCACCGTGAGAGACACAATCGGAAACGTACGCGGCTGCGCGCACACTACTGCCGTGCCAAGCAGGGCAAGCGGAACCAGTCGCCACATCGATTTATCGCTCCAGGATTTGCGGATTCATCACCGCAATATAGCCGAGGTTTCGATACAACTGCTTGTAATCCAGCCCGCATCCGATGACGAAGTGATCGCCGATCTCGAAGCAGCGGAAATCCACCGGAACCTGCACAATTCGACGCGACGTGCGATCGAGAAGGGTACACAGCCCCATCGAATTGGGCCCTCGTCCGGCCAGCGTCTGCAGCAGATAGCGAATCGTGAAACCCGTATCCACGATATCCTCCACCAGCAGCACATCTTCGCCTTCAATACTCTCGTCCAGATCCTTCGCGATGCGCACCAGCCCGCTGCTCGGACCCTTCTTGCCCGAGAAACTCGAAATCGAGAGGAAATCGATCTTCACCGGAATCTCAATCGCCCGCGCCAGCGCGGTGAGGAAAAAAATCGATCCCTTCAGCACTCCCACCAGCTTCAACTCGCGGCCTCGATATTTCTCGCTGATCTGCGCCGCCACTTCCTGAATGCGTTTGGATACCTGTTCCTCAGTGAACAGGATTCGTTCCACCCCGGGCGGTTGCACGCTCATACCAGCACGCCGCGCTCCGCCAGCCCGTACTTGAAAATCAGGTTGCGAAAGTCCTTCTGGTAAAACACCTGCACGTTGATATGCGGATAGATGGTCTTCAGCAGTTTCACCTTGCGATTCTTCTTCGTCACCAGGGACTGCTTCATCGTCGTCAATTCCACGTACAGGTCAAACTCGGGCAAGTAAAAGTCCGGCGTGAACGCTTCCAGCACGCGCCCTTCCTTGTCCCATTGGATCGGGAAGCTCTTCGGTTCGTACTCCCACGGGATACGGTAGAAATCCAGCAGATTGGCGAAAATCTCTTCGCTGTGGTTGGCGAATGCCTTCTTCTTCAGCGATACCTTGTCCGGCGGAGCGATGCCGAACTTCGCCAGCCGCAACCGCGTCTGAAACTGAATCTGCGCCTCGGCCGCCCCGGAAAGTAGCGGATCCTCCAACATTCCCCGTGCATTGGCCGCCTGCTCCACTATCATTGCCACCTGCTCGGCGTCGAACTGATCCATGTTCACCACCAGGTCGTAGGCCGCGGGCGTCACCCCCGCGCGTCCGAACCGGTTCTTCCGCGTTTCGCGAACCTGCCGATCCAACTGCTTCATCAATTGTTTCGCGGCGGCTCTCTCCAGACGGTGTTCCAGCATCAACAGGCCGGTGCGGCGCGCCTCCGCCGCCACCAGATGCAACCGCAGTGTCCCGGGAATCTCCTGAAACAGAAACTCCGATCCCGGCACGCACACCACCAGCGGATTCTCTTTCCCCAATTGCGCCAGAATCGATGTCACCACGGCGGGCCACGCCTTATCCGGGATCGACACCTCGGATCCGAATTCGCTCGTGATCAGTTCCCGCAACCGGGCCTCTGTCACCAGTTCAAAGCGCAGGCGCAATGCGCAAAGACGAGCTACCTCCTCCAAACGACAGCCGGGCTCGCCAGACACCGTCAAAAATGCCATCTATGCGTTCATAATATCAAGGTGCGCAAGTCTCCAACAGTAATAGGCGTCGATATCGGTGGTACAAAAATCGCCGCCGGCCGTGTTTCCCGGCAAGCGGAAGTGGCCGCGGGCACACTGCTCTCCACCCTCGCCGCGGAACCGTTGGAGTCTTCCCTCGCTCAGGTCTTTCAGTCGATCGAGCCTTGCCTCGATCCTTCGGTCGAAGCCATCGGCATCTGCGCACCCGGTCCGCTCAATCCCAAAACCGGCATCGTCATCAATCCGCCCAATCTGCCGCACTGGCGCAACGTGCCGCTTGCGCGCATCGTGTCCGATCGTTTCAACCTCCCCTGCCGCGTGGAAAACGATGCCAACGCCGCCGGCCTCGCCGAATATCTGTTCGGTGCGGCGAAGGGCATGGACAGCGTGCTCTACTGCACCCTCAGCACCGGCATCGGCACGGGCATCGTCCTCAACGGCAAAATCTATCACGGCAAGAACGGAGCCGCCGCCGAAGGGGGGCACGTCACCATCGACTATCGAAGCTCCACCATCTGCAACTGCGGTACGCCGGGCTGCATCGAAGCCCTCGCTTCCGGCACCGCCATGGCTGCTCGCGATCCGCGTTTCCACACCGCCGAGCAAATCGCCCTTGCCGCCGCCGCGCAGGATCCCGATGCCCTGCGCATCATCGAGGAAACCGCGGACATGCTCAGCGCATGGCTTGGCAGTCTGGTCAGCCTGCTCGACCCCGACATCATCGTCTGTGGAGGCGGCGTCTCCAAGATCGGCGAACCGCTCTT
>CALFYN010001041.1 GCA_937952345.1 uncultured Acidobacteriota bacterium | reverse complement strand
GCATGGAATACGAACGCGCGGCCACGGAACGCTACAACCGGATGATCGGCAATTTCGATCCCAGCGTCGAACTCCCCTTCGCGCAGGCTGCCGCGGCTGCCTATGCCCGCAATCCGATCCCCGAACTGCCGGCCAGCCAGTTCGTCGTGCGCGGCTCCAACCGCTACGTCGGCGTGGACGGCAATCCGCGCAACCTCTATAAGAACGAGTTGATGTGGTTGCCGCGTATCGGCGCCGCCTACCGCCTCAAAGAGAACACGGCGATTCGCGTTGGCTATGGGATTTACTTCGACACCATCAACGTGCTCAACTTCGGGCCCGACCAATACGGATACTCCCGCAACACGTCGCCCATCATCACCACCGACTTCGGGCAAAACTGGAACTTCCCAACCAACGCCAATCCGAATAACGGCAACAGCCCGCTGCGCGATCCCTTCCCGGTACGCGCTGATGGAACGCGCTTCGACGTGCCCACTGGCAGCGGACTGGGCAGCATGGCCCGCCCGGGCCGCGGCTTCACCTACACGGATTTCAACCAGCCGCATGC
The DNA here is from genome assembly GCA_937952345.1 of uncultured Acidobacteriota bacterium. Classification (GTDB taxonomy): domain Bacteria; phylum Acidobacteriota; class Terriglobia; order Bryobacterales; family Bryobacteraceae; genus CADEFT01. The sequence goes on along the minus strand of CALFYN010001041.1, from coordinate 3,272 downwards.
CCGCCAGCAACGGTGGCGCGCCGGCGTGCAGCATCAAATCGGCAAGAACATGGTGGTGGAGGCGGCCTATTCCGGCACCTATTCCGACCGCATTTCCATCTCCCGCAACATGAGCCCGCTGCCCGAGCAATACTGGGCCAGCGGCCTCACGCGCAACAACGACATCGCCAACAGCCTCAATGCCAACGTTACGAATCCGTTCTACATCAATAATTTCAATGCCTCCATGTTTACTCCCCTGGTTTGGGCGGACATGCGCACCAACGGATTCTTCAACTCCCCCACCATCCGCCGCAACACGCTGCTGCGTGCGTTTCCGCACATGAACGGGCTCACCAATAATCACGAAACCAGCGCCTACACCAAATCGCACGAAATGCAGCTCTCGTTTGAGAAGCGCTTCTCCAGCGGATGGAACATGCATCTGGGTTACACGGCCACCAGCCTGCGCGAGGCCGATTTCTACCTCAACGAATTCGACACCACGCGCACGGAACGTATCTCGAACGACGGCCGCCCGCAACGTCTCGTCGCCACCGGCATCTACGAACTGCCCTTCGGCAAGGGCCGCAAGTTCGCCTCCGGCGCCGGCAAGCCTCTGGACATGCTGATCGGCGGATGGCAATTGAGCGCCACCTATGAATACCAGCCCGGCCCGCTCATTGATTGGGGCAACGTCTTCTACTACGGCGACGACCTCAGCCAGATCAACAACGTCGACCGCAACTGGAGCACCTGGTTCAACACGGCCAACTTCGAGCGCACCGCCAATCGCGGACCGGCCGCCTTCCACCGCCGCGTCTTCCCCACGCGCCTCAATGACATGCGCCGCGACATGACGAACCAGTGGAACGGCAACATCGCCAAGAACATGCGCTTCACCGAACGCTGGAATCTGCAACTGCGCATGGATGCCATTAATCTGACCAACCGCTCGCAGATGAACGCACCCAGCACCGATCCATATTCCACGAACTTCGGACGCATCACTTCGCAAACCGCGGCCACTAACCGTTGGATTCAGGTGCAGGCCCGCGTCACGTTCTAGAAAGCCGGCTCTTCCCCGCTGCATCGGAAAGGCCCGGACGCCAGCCATACCCCCTGGCGCGCGGGCTTTTTATTTCCTATACTAAGGTCCGATTATCCTGTAACGGGGATTGTATGAAGATATCTCGCATCTCGATTCTGATGTGCGCGCTCGTCGTGTGCGCGCACGCCCAGGAGACGCGCTCCATGCTATTTGGCCGCGTTCTCGACCCGCAAGGCGCCTCGATTGTCGGCGCTTCCGTGGAAATCCGCAACGTCCAGACTGGTGTCAGCCTCAGCTACAAGACCAACGACACCGGCTACTACGAAGGCAACCTGCTGCTGCCCGGCGATTACGAACTCACCGCATCCATGGAAGGATTCAAGAAACTCCTTCGCCGCGGTGTCCGCCTTCCCGTATCGTCGCGCCTGCAAGTCGACCTGATGATGGAACTCGGGGGAGTCGCCGAGACGGTGTCGGTCACTGCCGAAGCGCCGCTGCTCGAAACCAACGCCGTCAGTTCCGGACGTGTGCTCGACAACAAGACGGTGATGGAACTGCCCGTGATGGGCAACTCCGCCATGTTGCTGGTGAAACTCACGCCCGGTATTCAAACGGGCGGCGTGAACAACTATTTGGCGCTGCATTCCAATGTTGGCGGCTCTGACTACAACGTCAACGGCAATGTCGGCGGAAACTCATGGACACTCGACGGATCTCCCAATCAGGGTCCATCGCGCCGCACCGCCTATTTGCCCTACACGGACGCCATCGCCGAGTTTAAGGTGGAAACCACCAACTTCGATGCCTCCATCGGCCAGAGTTCCGGATCGGCGGTGAGCATGATTTCCAAGTCGGGCAACAATGAAATGCACGGCACGCTCACCTGGCAGCACTGGCAGCAGCGCTGGCAAGGGGCTCCATTTTTCGTCAAACAGAACTACTACCGGCGCATCGCCGCCGCCGACGCCGCTGGCAACACAGCGTTGGCCAATGAACTCCGCAATACCGACAAGCAGGCCACGGGGCGGTCGAACAATTGGGGCATCTCCGGCGGCGGCCCCGTCTACATCCCGAAAGTCATCAACGGCAAGAATAAGCTCTTCTGGTTTTTCACCTACAACGGCTTCAAGGACGTGAAGGTGGAAGACGCTAACAGCATCAATCGCACAGTGCCGACACTCAATGCCCGCAACGGCGATTTCAGCGATATGCTGTCGCTGCCGAATGCCATTCAATACACGATTCACGATCCCATCACCGTACGCTCCGATCCGGCGCGCCCGCGCAACTTCATTCGCACTCCCTTTCCCGGCAATATCATTCCCAAGAGCCGTTTCGCCAACCCCGCCTATGACTCCATCGCAAAACTGTACCCGCTGCCAAACAACGACCCGCTGCCTGGCCGCGATCCGGTGAACAATTATCTGGCCAGCAAGACGCCCTACAACTGGGACTACAAAGCCTATTCCAATCGCATCGACTATCAGATCAGCGACAAGTGGCGCACCTTCGGACGCTGGTCGTTCAACGATTTCGGCCCCGAGGATCGCAGCGACTGGACCTACGAAACGGCGCGCGGGCTCAACAGCAACGGGTTGAACCGCAACAACAAGGGCGGCAACATCGACCTCGTCTACACGCAATCGCCCACCATGATCTGGAACCTGAACGTCGCCATGAACCAGTTCCGCGAAGGCAACATTCAGCCGACGCTCCAGAAGTTCAAACCGACCGACCTCGGCCTGCCGGCTTACATGGATCAGCGTGCCGGTGATAGTCATGTTCTGCCGCTCATGAATGTCAATGGCTATTCACAGATCAGCCCCGGTGGATTGAGCGTGTTCACCCGCACCCGCATCATGACCGTGAAGTTAGAGGGCACCAAAATCAAGGGCAACCACACCTTGCGCGCGGCCTTCGACAATCGCAACCACTTTCGCACCGGTGGTGGCGGCGGGAACACCAGCGGGAATTTCACCTTCTCTGACACCTACACGCGCCGCTATGACGACGGCTTCTTCCCGTCGTCGAACCTCGGCTTGGGCTGGGCCGCTTTCATCCTCGGCATGCCCAACGGCATCAGCCTCGCCACCAACGATAGCTACGCCACGCACAATCCTTACTATGCGAGTTTCCTGCAGGATTCCTGGCGCGTGACGCAAAAACTGACCCTCAACCTCGGTCTGCGCATGGAATACGAACGCGCGGCCACGGAACGCTACAACCGGATGATCGGCAATTT
>CALFYN010001040.1 GCA_937952345.1 uncultured Acidobacteriota bacterium | reverse complement strand
GGCTGTCCTCATGTTCCGCCAGTTGCATGTCCCCATGCTGGGGCTGGTGGAGAACATGAGTTACCTCATCGCCCCGCAATCGGGCGAGCGCATCGATGTCTTTGGCGAAGGCGGCGGACGCCGTACCGCCGATCAGATGCAGATCCCGCTGCTGGGCGAGTTGCCGCTGGTTCCCGAGGTGCGCCGCGGAGGAGACAGCGGACGCCCCGCCGCGCTTTCCGGCGAAGAGGCCGCCATCGCGCAACCGTTCTTTACCCTCGCGCGAACCGTCATCGGCCGCGTCGAACAGACCGCGGCCAACAAAGGGCCCACGATTGCCGTGGAAGACTAAGACGCCGAGGCGCTCATCGCGTTGACCATGCGCACCGTCTGCGATGGCTCCGGCGCCGGATAGCCCGCTTCGCCGAACGCCTCGCGGATCGTCTTGTTCGTGTCGAAATACACCTGCCAGTAGTTGTCCGTGTGCGTATAGGGGCGTACCGCCAGCACCGGGCCCACCAGGTTGAATTGCAGGATTTCCACGTCCGGCGCCGGAGTCTCCATCACGTTCGGGATCCGCGCCACGCGCTCCTTCAACAGTTTGATGGCCGCGTTATGGTCCACCGCGCCATTCAATTGCGCCACCAGATCGACACGGCGGTAGGGGTTGGCCGAGTAGTTCTGGATGTTGTCACTGAAGATCTTGTTGTTCCCCACAAAGGTGATGACATTGTCTGGAGTGATGATCGTGGTCACGAACAACCCGATCTGTTTCACTGTGCCCGTCTGCCCGCCCGCCGAAATGAAATCGCCCGTCTTGAAGGGCCGCAGGATGACCAGGAACACGCCCGCCGCGAAGTTCGACAGCAACCCGGCCCACGCTGCTCCGATAGCGATGCCGGCCGCCGCCAGCAAGGCTGCGAACGACGTTGTCTCCACCCCAAAGTAGCCTAGAATCGCCACCACCAGAACGATGTTGAGAATGACCGCAATCGTAGAGGAGATATAGCTGAGCAGCGTCGGCTCCAGGTGCTGCCGCTCCAGGGCGCGGGAGATCAGCGACACGGCGAAACTGACCAGCCAGCGGCCGATCATGTATAAAACCAGCGCTCCCAGTATCTTAAAGCCGACTTGGGTCGCCGTGGCGACTGCGGCATCGACAAATTTCGTGTAATCCACTTGAAAAGCTATCCTCCTTGTCCGTTTCCAATTATGTTCGAAAACGTACGGATCGCAAGCGGAAAAATCGATTGCCTATTGGAATAGCGTCCCGAGTTGCCGCATCATCATCAACACCGCCGGGCCCAGCGTCACCACCAGAATTGCCGGAAAGATGAGGAAGAACACCGGGAAGACCATCTTTACCGTGAGTTTGCGCGCCGCCTCCTGCGCTCGTTGGCGATATCGGACACGCAGGTATTTGGAATGCTGCCGCAGAGTCGGCGCAAGGCTCGATCCGAACCGGTCACTGTCGAGCAGCAGCGCGCAGAACTTGCGAATCTCCCCCTCGCTGTTGCGCTGGGCCATGTGCCGGATGGATTCGGCCCGGCTCTTGCTCGCCCTCGTTTCCAGGTATACCGTCAGCAGTTCGTTGGCCAGATCGGGCGAGAACTTCTGCAGTCCGCGGCTCGCCAGCAGCATCGCCTGATCGAGCGATTGACCCGCCTCCAGACTCATCACCAGCAGATCGAGCGCCGGCGGCAAGCCCCTCCGCAGCCGGTCATTGCGGGACGAAATCAGGTAGTCCAGAAACCGTTCCGGGATGAGAAATCCCAATCCCAGCCCGCACGCCACCGCCACGAAGATCATCACCGCATCGTCCTGTTTTTGCAGGGCGAAGACGCAGAACACCACCCCAAACACCGCTCCACAGGCGTACTTGAGTCCGAAGTAGGATGTCAGCGCCGCAGCCGAGCGGTAGCCCGCCTGCCCAAGGCGCTTCTGCAGCACGACACGGCTCGATTCCGAAGAAGGCATCGACTCGCCGATGGAATGCAGCATCCCCACCAGCGTGGCCCGCAACCCTTTCGATTCCGGCTCATCGCCGATCATCAAATCGAGCCGTTCCGGCGACTCTGACTCCCGGCGCGTGTACACAATGTAGCCGATAAGGGACACCGCACCCATCACGAACACGAAAAAGAAAGCCATCATTCCCGTCGGGTTCATAGCCGGATATCCACCAGTTTCTTGATGACAAAGTGTGCCGCGATGAGGCCGATCACCGCCCCCGTCAGCAGCTTTCGCCCAATCTCCTCGGTGAACAGCGGTTGCAGAAAACTTGGATTCACGTAAAACATGAAGCCTGTAATCACAACTGGCAGCACGGAAAGGATATAGCCAGCCATGCGGCCCTGCCCGGACATGGCCCTCACCTCGCCCCGCAAGGCGCCCGCCTCGCGCATGTTTTCCGACAGCTTTTCCAGCACTTCGCTCAGGTTTCCACCCGACTTGCCCTGCATCTGCACGGCCGACACGAAAATGCACACCTCCTGCATCGGAAGCCGTTCGGCCAGATTCTCCAGCGCGCGCTCCCACGGTGCGCCCAGCGCCCCCTCGGCAAACGTCCGTTTCAGTTCCTTGCCCAGCGGGTTGGGAGTCTGCGAAGCGACATGATCCAGCGCTCCCGCAAACGGGTGGCCCGCGCGCAGGGCCCGCGCCAGCGATTCCAGCGCATCCGGAAATTGCTCTTCGATCTTCTCCCAGCGCTTGTCTTTGCGTTTCCCGATGTAGAAGTAAGGGCTCAACCCGGCCAGCACGGCCAGCGCCGCCAACCCCCACAACGGCAACCACGGAATCTGGCTGAGCACCGCCCAGGCCACCGTGGCGCTGACAAGCATCGACAAAGTCGTTCGCCCCACGGTCCAATCCATATCGGCCTGCACCAGCGTCAGTTTCACCCGCTCCACCAGGTTGAAGCGTTCCAGCACCCACGCCCACAATGAGATCGAACTGACCTCGGCCTCCCGCCGCAACAGCGGCGAGTCGTCATCCCCCGCATAAAAGCTGGGAAAAGCAGCCGGTTCGTCCACTCCCGGCTCGCCTGGGGCGTTGCGGTCCATGATGGCGCGGGCAATCCACACCGCGACTGCGGCCAGTGCGAATGTGGCCAGGAAAACGAGGATTGCGGTAGGCAGTGCCATGGCGCGTCCTCTACTGGCGGATCAGCTTCGGAGTCACCAGCACCACCATCTCCCGTTTCGGCTCGGGCTGTTTTTCGGGGAACAGCTTCTGCCACAACAGCGCCAGGTTGGAAGCATCGGCCAAGCCGCGCACCAGGAAGCTCTGTCCATCGGCGACCTCGATCTCGGTTTCCACGCTGCGCATGCGCAGGCCATCGGCGCCCGGGGTGGTGACCTCCGGGTTTACTTTCAATCGCATGCGTCCGCCCGTTTGTGCCGAAGGCGAAAACTTGATGCGCAAGCCCGCGCCCGAGTTCTGCGAATCGAGCGCCCATTCCGCTCCCGCCTGGGTCTTCGGGCCGCTCTGCACCTGCGACTGGCTGATCACATCGAGCGCTTTCTGCTCACACAGCTTCGCTAGCGACTGCTCAAATCCATTGCCCGCCCGGAATGCGGATACCTGCAGCATGCCCACCGGCGCGTTCGCCGATTCGTTCAAATGTTCCTCCAACTGCGTGACCGCGTCGTTGCCGGCGCTCGCCACCCGCACCAAATACTCCACCTGTCTCACGGGAGGCACGTAGGGCACGCTCGCCGCCGCGGCGCTTTGGCCCGCGCGCGGATAGGCTGCGGCTGGCGCCTGCACACGCGTCCCCTCCAACTTCTCATCCACCGGATTGCGCAAGGCAATGCGGATCTTCGCCGTCGAGTCGGCCAGCCCCAGCATCGACGCCTCCTTCGGCGAGGCGAGCAAGGTGATCACCTGCCCCGGCCCGCGCTGCATCTGCGGATCGCGCGGCACGGTCAGCACCTGCATGTTCTCGAGCAGGGTCCGCAATTGCGGCGTCGTCCCATGCAGCCCATGCAGTTGAGACACCACGTGGATGTCGATCCGGTGGCCCGGTTTCAGCAGCGCCATCACGCCCGCCGAATCGTGGACCGTAATGGAAACCGCGCGCATCCCGTCAGGGATTCCCATCGCTCCGCCTTCCACCGGCCCGCCCGTCTTCGACGCCAGCCGCTGGGCGGTAACCAATTCGTTGGCCGCCAGGTTCTCCACCACCGTCTGTCCCACGGCATCTTCCACCTTGGTGAACGCTCCCGCCGGAAGCACCGGGGCCGACCACGGCAGCCGTTTCAACTGTTGCGCCTTCAGTACAGCGCCGGCCGGCACCGCCTCCGCCGCCACCAGCACATGCGCCTGGGCGCGCGGCGTGGATGCCGAGTTCAATTTGCCGACAAACAGCCCGTAGAAGATTCCGGTCGAAACGATGGCGACGATAAAAGCAACTCCGAATAGGGGGACTAAGCTCTTCTTTTTGGCAGACACAGGTAGGCAACGCTCCACTTATCTATCGGCGGGGAGTGGCCGGACCGTTAGCTTCCACCGCTACAATAGGCCCTGAATGCTCTACGTGATCCCCGCCCGCGACGCCGATACCGCCTTGGTGTTCCGCCGCGGGCCCTCCGCCTGGTGGCATCTGCTCGAATGGCGCCTCGATCCGCCCCGCCTCCTGCCCGGCGCCTGGTTTCGCGGCTCACTCTACCCCACCCGCTGCGACCTCTCCCCTGACGGCCGATATCTCGGCTATTTCGCCCTCAAGCCCACCGCGCGCGACTGGCCCGCAGCCTGGTTCGCCGTGTCCAAAGTGCCCTTTTTGCATGCACTTGCCGCGTGGCGTACGGCCGGAACCTGGACCTGGGGCTGCCGCTTCGCCGCGGAACGCTCGCTCGCCATCCACGCCTGTATGGAAGACAAGCCATTTCACGGCGCATACCCGCACAAGGCCGCCTGTCACGGGATGAGCTGCGATTGGGCGGCACGCGAGGTGTGGAACGAAACCAAACGCGGCTGGGAGCCCGAGAACTCCTCCATTCTACGCCGCCGCCGCCCCGGCGGAGGGCCGTCCCTCGTCCTCATCCACGGCGGCGAAGGAAAATCCCGCGATTATCTCATCGAATCGAGCGCCGGAAACATCATCGCCCTGCCCGACGCCGTCTGGTGCGATTGGGACCGCGCCGGCCGCCTCCTCACCGCCACCCGTCAAGGCGCATTGTCCCTCTCCCTTTGGGACCACAATGAACCGCGCCCCCTCTGGACCGCCGATCTCAAAGCGCTCCGCCCAGCCCCGGCGCCGCCGCCCGATTGGGCCACACGCTGGTAGCCGCCGCATTGGAATGCCAAGTGCTACTCCATTCTCCGAGGCGCACACATGGCTCAACAACCTACCGCCGAAATCCCGCGTGAGCGTATCGAATCCCTCATCCGCTACGCCACGCTCGCCCCGTCTTCGCACAATACGCAGCCCTGGCAATTCACCGTCTCGGGCAACCGCATTCGTGTTCACCTGGACGAATCGCGCTGGCTGCGCATCGCCGATCCCGACCAGCGCGAATTACACATCAGCATCGGTTGCTGCCTGGAAAACCTGATGGTGGCGGCCGCCCATTTCGGCCACCAGCCCCAACTCATCTACTTCCCCGAGGAAGGCAACACCTGGCTCGCCGCGGAAATCCTCCTGCAACCGGAATCGCCCGCGCCCGTGCCCGCCGATGCCGCACGGTTCGACGCCATCCCGCACCGCCGCACCAGCCACCGCCTCTTCCACCCCCGCCCGCTCCCAAAAACCATGCAGCAGCGGATTCAGGAAAGCTGCACCGAAGAGGGCATACAGCTCTTCCTCACCGAGGACGCCGAAATCCGCAGCCGGGTGGAACAACTCGCCGTCGAGGCCGATGCCCTGCAGTTCTCCGATCCCGCCTTCCGCCACGAATTGGGGGAATGGATCGGCCGCGGGGCGTTCGGCACTCCCTGGCTGCTGGCAAAGCTGGGGCAACTCGCCGTGACCTATCTTGACATGGGCGTCTCCATGGGAAAGCAGGATGTGGACCGCATCGAAAGCGCCCCCGTCCTCGGCCTGATCACTTCCTCGGGCGATGACCGCACCAGCCAGATCAAGGCCGGGCGCGTCTTTGAGGCCATCTACCTTGCCGCCACCATCGAAGGCGTCAGCTTGCAGCCCATGAGCCAGTTGTGTGAAATCGCCTCCATACGGGGCCAATTGGCGCGGCTCACCCCCCAACCGGGCCTCTACCCCCAGCAGCCCTTCCGCCTGGGATTTGCCGATCCCGAGCCCGGCCAGACCCCGCGCCGCCCCTTGGATGAGGTTCTCTGCATGCCATTACCGATGGCGCAGACGAACCGCTAGCGAAGCCAGAGCCAGGCCCACCAGCGCCGCGGCGGACGGCTCAGGAACGCCAGTCTCATCGGGGACCGTCAAATCTACACCCCACGTCCAATTGGAGTTGGAAAAATCACTACTCTCGTTGTCGGAAACATGAATCCTCCAGGTGCCGTTCGCGGAAGATCCAGTGAGAGCCGCCAGGCTGTTGAAGGAAGTGTAATCATCGAAAGGGATATCGTAGGTGTAATCCGTTAGATTCGTATCGCCCAGACTAGCCCAATCCGTGCCGCTGGTTATGAATCCGTAAGTGCCCCCGGAAATCAGATTGGCCCTGCACCCAGCGGGATAGACGCATAAGGCAGCATCTTGGGTGTTCCCCAGCCTGTTGAGAACCGTCACCGGTCCGGCCACTCCAACGTGCTCCAAGGTGATCACCAGATCGCCCATATAAGTGTGCGAGAAGTTGGTGAAAAACAGGCGCACATCGCTCACGACCCGCGTATCTGCAATCGTTATATCGAACGAGACGCCGGTTGCGTTATTGTCCGGGACGGCCCCACCAGCACCTGTTTGCGTGACGATCGCACCTTTTGCCACCATAGCCAGAGTCAAGCATGTGAGGATCCCATTTATGATATTCATGTCTTTTTATGATAGGAGGGCGTTGGAAACACAGCAACATGCGGGATGTGCAAAAAGTACTGGCCGCATCGAAAGCGCGCTAGTACTCAGACTCATGACCCCGCGCCGGTCCCTGGAAGGGGTATTATGCTGATCGTGAAAGCCGCCGCTGTCTACTTCCTGCTGGCCTTTGGCACCGGGTTTGTCCTCGGGCCGTTCCGCATCCTTGTGCTCGTCCCCCGCATCGGCGAACGCTGGGCGGAATTGCTGGAGTTGCCGGTGATGCTAACCGTCTGTTACTGCGCCGCGCGATGGGTCTGCCGCCGCTTTGCCGTCCCGCCGCAGGCCGCTCCCCGGCTGCGGATGGGGTTCCTGGCATTGGCGCTGCTGCTCGGCGCCGAGTTCGGA
>CALFYN010001039.1 GCA_937952345.1 uncultured Acidobacteriota bacterium | reverse complement strand
GCATCAGCGAGAAGGCGATGGAGATGGTTTGTAGCCATTGTGAAATCGGGCCGTGGAGCATGTGGTGAGCGCCGGTCCAGACGTAGAAGAAGGCGAGAGACCAGAAGCCAATCATCGACAGCTTGTGGCTGTAGAGGGGGATGTTGCCGGCTTTGGGAATGAAGTAGTAGGCCAGGGCCAGGCCGACGGGAGTGAAGATGAGTCCAACGGCGTTGTGGACGTACATCCAGTTGAGGTTGGCCTGATTGACGCCGGTGGTGAAGAGGGTCGCGAAGTTACCGGTGAGGTAGACGAAGGCGGTCCAGAGGATGGTGCCCATGGTGTACCAGAGGGAGACGTACATCTGCTGGTATTTGCGGGTGGCGATGGTACCGAAGATGTTGACGCCGAACATGATCCAGGCAACGACGACAAGGACATCGAGGGGGAGCGGGAGTTCGGCGTATTCCCAGCCCTGGTTCCAGCCCATGAGCAGGGAGACCACCGCACCGAGGATGATCACGTTCCAAAGTGCGGCAGTGGCGACACCGAGTTTCTCGCTCCACAATTTCACGCCGCATAAGCGCGGGACAAGGTAGTAGGTGAGCCCCATATCGGCGGCGAGCAGCCATCCGAACAACATGCCGTTGACGTGGAGCGGGCGCAGACGCCCGTAGGAGAGCATCGCCACCGTGCCGAGCATCTCAGGCCAGACGAACTTGGCCGCGATGATGATGGCAATGATGCCGACGATTGCGAAATAGATGACGGCGCTGATAAGGAACCATTTCGCCGTGGTGTCTTCGTGGACGGCCGCACCGGGAGTGGCGGCGGCCGATTGCACAGTCTTGTGTTCTTGCGCCATGAATTACCTGCCCGCTCGAAGTTGAGGTCTGGCGGAGGCCTGAGTGAGGCTCCGGATGAAGTGAACGAGATCGCCGGCTTCTTTTTGGGAAAGGCCGTAATCGATCCAGGGCGGCATTGCGGCGCCCTGGATGCCGTAGAGGATGGACTCGATCAAACGCTGATCGGAGATGCTGGAAACGAACGGCGAATTGCGCAGATTGCGCGGCCGGGGAACGATGTCGAGAGAGTTGGGGCCCTTGCCGTCGGCCTTGCGGCCGTGGCAACCGGTGCAGCGATCGAGGAAGATCTGTTCGCCGCGTGCGATGGATTCCTTGGATTGGGCCACCGGATTCTGAGCGGGAATATTGCGTGCTTTGATGGGGCGGCGCTTGTCCTTGGTAAACGTGGTTTCGACGTGGGTGAGAAGGGCGTCGATCTGGGTATCGTTCAAAACCTTCGCCCACGCGGGCATGGATGTACCGTCGACGCCCTTCTTGATGGACTCGATGAAACGCTCGCGCGGCTTGCTGTTCATGAAGGCCACTTTAGTGAGATCGCGCGGAGCGGGATCGATGTAGGTGGCCACCGGGCCGAGCCCGTCGCCCTTTTCGCCGTGGCAGCGCTGGCAGAGCGCTTTGAAGGTATCAGCCGGAGTGGCTGCGGCGGGGGGAGTTTTGAGCGATGCGAGATAGGCGGTCATGGCCTGGAAGTCGGATTCGGCGAAGCGGAAGCCGGGCATGATGGAATCGGGCATGCGGCCGCGCGGATTCTTGAAATGATCGAGCACCCATTGGTCATCCTTCATGAGGCCTTCGAAGGAGATGTCAGGAGCGATGGCGCCGTCCTTGTCGCCGAGTTTGTGGCAGGCGGCGCAGGCGCGGTCCTGGACAAGTTGGCGGCCCCGGCTAACGAGATCAGTGGATGTCGGGGACGGAGTGGATTCGACAATCGACGCCGGACGCAAGCGTGAGCGGAATTGCGCCAACTGCGTTTCCGTGAGATTGATGCCGCGGCGGCTCTTGAGGAAGATGACGAGGGCTTTGACATCGGCGTCGGAGAGCTGGAACTTGGGCATGAAGGAAGAGGCCATGCCGGCGCGCGGGTCGGCGATCGATTCCCAGAGGTAATCGACCTTGAACTTCTTGCCGGCTTCGGTGAGCTCCGGACCGAGCGTGCCGTCGGAGATGCCTTCGATGCGGTGGCAACCGTAGCAGTTGGTTTCGAAGTATAGCTGCCGGCCGCGGGCAACCAGGGGCGTGCCGGCGAAGTTTTCTTCGGTGTGGCACTGCGCGCAGGCGGCCTGCATGTATTCCTTGCCCTTGAGGTGTTTGACGAAATCCTTGCGCCAGGGCTCCTGGGTGATGTAACCGAGGAGGGGATCGGGCCAGTAGTGATCTTCGCCGTGGGCGTAGTGGTCAGTGAGGCCGCGGCCTTGTCCTTCGTGGCAGACGGTGCAGCCGAAATCGTTGAACTTGTGGCGGCGCTCCCATTTGCCGTTGACCTGCACGTCGCCGAGCGCAGTGGAATAAGGATGAGTCTTGAGAGGATGGCCGAGCCCGGCAAAGCGGGGGTCATCGCTGGCGATGTGGCAGGTGGTGCACCGGTCGACGCGGGTTTCCCCGAACTGGGTGACCATGATCTGTTCAATGCGGGGGCTGCGGGCAGCCAGATCGGCGCGCTCTTCGTCGTTGCGCGCCTGGGTGCGGGCCTGGTCGAAGTAGGCGTTCTGATAGCGCTCCCACTTGTGGAAGAACTGGTCGTAGAAGACGATGCCATGCACCAGCAGCACGACCAGGCTTGCGACGGCGAGTGCGAGTCTCATGTGCGAATGGTCTCCTTTAGAATGGGGAAACGAATTCCCAGTTAGGCCCGCGGAACAGTGTGCCGATGATGATGAGGATGATGTTCAACAGGGCGAAGGTGACGAACAGCGTGTTGGCCAGGAGCCGTTCCTTGGCGAACCAGCGGCCGACGCCGCCGGGTTTTCGATCCAGATAAGGTACAAGCATGAGCAGGGCGACTTCGATGCCGGGGATGCCGACACCGCCCCAGAAGGCCGAATAGCTGACCAGTTCCTGGAGTCCGAGGAAGTACCAGGGAGCTTTCGCCGGATTGGGCGGATGCATGGCGTTGACGGGTTCCTCAAGCGGAGCATGGAACAGGAGGGACACAACAAGGATGCCCGCCACGGTCAAGATGAAGACGAACAACTCCGCCATAAGCAGATTCGGCCAACTGAAGACAGTGTTTTCGGGAGTATTGCCGACTTTGGTAAAGGGGCCGCGGACGAGTCCCATGAGGCCGAAGGCTTGCTTGCCTTCGGTGGGTTTCACTTCGACGGGCGCGGCGAGAACCTGGACGCTGACGGCTTCCGCGCCGGGGGCCAAGTCAGCCTCGGGCGGACGCGAAAGCCCGCCATCCTTGCGAATGCGCCAGAAGTGAATGGCGACGAGCAGCGTGATGGCCAGTGGAATGACAACCACGTGCAGGACGTAGAAACGAAGCAGGGCCTCCTGTCCGACGGTGGTATCGCCGAGCAGGAGGAACTGCATTTTCGCGCCGACTACAGGTGCGTAGCCGGCAATCGCCGTTCCCACAGTGATGGCCCAAAATGCGAGTTGATCCCATGGCAGGAGATATCCGGTAAAGCTGCCGAATAGGGTAAGCAGCAGCAGGAGCACTCCGATGACCCAATTGAACTCGCGGGGGCGTTTGTAGGAGCCGGTTAGGAAGACACGGCACATGTGCAGAAATACCGCGATCACCATGCCATGCGCGCCCCACCGGTGCATGTTGCGCAGGAAGGTGCCGAAGGCGACCGACCCGCGCAGGTCCAGCATGCGGTCGTAGGCTTGCGTGGTGGAAGGCACGTAATAGAACATGAGCAGCACGCCGGTGACGGTCAATATTAGGAATAAAAAGAATGAAATGAGACCGAGACCGAGGGTGTAAGTGGCCTTCAGGGTGTGGCGGTTGACCTTCACCGGGTGGATATGAAGGAAGAAATTGGTGAAGGACGTCTGGGCTTGACCCAACTCACTCGAGGGAAGCGAGTGGCGGAAGATCGAGGTCCAGATGGTGCGCGGTATTTCTGCCAGCGCCGATTTGACACTCATGAGGAAAATCTCCCAGGCTTAGACGTTGTAATAAGAGCCAGGCTGAATTTCGATGCTGGTATCGACTTCGAGTTCGCCGTTCGGGGCGAGTTTCACCTGATACCAGGGAAGCGCCTTGGGCGCGGGGCCGCCGGTGACGTTGCCGTCCTGGTCATAGCGGGAGCCATGGCAGGGGCACGAGAAGCCGGTGTCGGCGACGCCGACGATGCAGCCCAGGTGAGTACAGGTCGTGGAAATCACGGCGATCTGATTTCCCTCGCGCGCCACGCAGATGCGTCTCGTCTCGATGGCGATTCTTGCGCCAGAGGGGAAGGCATCGGGCTTGCCGATGGAGAACCGGCTCGGCTGGCCATACGTGGCGCGCGGTTTGAGGAACACGAAATTGGCCAGCGCGCTGATGACGGCCGATCCGAAGAGGGCGGCGCTGCTGAACCAGGTTAAGAAAGATCGCCGGTTGGTGTTTTGTTCACTTGCCTGTTTGCTCATCCGGTAGTTGCTCCGTGGACTGGTCTACGAGTTCCTCAATGTCCTGCCAGAAGACGTGATACTTGGCTTCTTCCAGGTTGTGGAAGTAGTCTTTTTTGACAGCGAAGATGAACAGACAAGCTCCACCCAGCCCCATGAGGATACTGGCGGCCAGAGCCAGGTAGGTGATCTCGGTGCCCATCTGAGGGGCTTTCGATAGCAGTTCGGCTGCCAAAGGGGAAGTTGCTTGGATTGTGTGGGTTAGAGGATGGGCGCGAAGGGGAATTGTGGGTGGGGGAACGCAGGAGGGGTGAGGAGTGGGGAATATTACGCAATAGGGGTGAACAGCGCCAGCGAGTGCAGAAACGAATATCCGGCTTTTCAGGCCAGGGCTTGGTCATTTTTCCGAACCACGCACAAGCCGTGGGAGCCAATCGCCGCCGGATCGTGCTTCCAAACAATTGCGAGGACAAGGACCACCGAAGGTGATGCCTGCGGGAATGGATCTCAAGGAAGAGCGATAATGGAGGAGTTGGATAGATCCCCTGCAGGGGAATTTAGCGATGATCATCGAGATTCAAACTCCGGAACTCGAAGACCTGATCCGGCAACGGCTGGCCAGCGGAGAGTTTCGCGATATTGAAGAGGTGCTGCTGGTAGCGATGAAGGCGACCGCGAGGCGGGCTTACACGGACAGACGTAAGAAGCGACTTGGCGAGTTTCTTATGGAATCCCCCCTGCGCGATTCCGGATTGCACTTGGAGCGCCAACAAGACGATCCGAGGCCGGTTGAGTTGTGAACGGCTTCCTTATTGACACCAACGTCATCTCGGAGTTCGTAAAGCCGAAACCGCTTTCGGGTTACTATCGCCAAACCGTGCACAATTGCCGTTGCAGCAATAAGCCCATCGGCGACTTCGTCACCAGCGGGGTGGCGATTGTGAATCCCTGGGAGTTGTAGAATCCATTGCGTAACAAGTCCAGCGTCTACGCTATCGACATTGTATGAAGGGCGGGTGACCCGTCAGCGTGAACCGGGACGCGCCCCGGATAGGAGAAGAATGATGCCTTGCCTTCTGGTCATTTTCGTTCTCATCTTTCCCCGAATCACTCTGCTGCTCGCGTTCCTCTTCTCCAACTACCTGGAACGCGCCTATCATGGCCTGCTGATTCCGCTTCTGGGTTTCGTCTTTCTGCCCGTAACCACGCTGGTGTACGCGTGGCTGATGAACTCGGGAATGCCGATGCAAGGCTTCAACATCCTCCTGTTAGTAGTCGCAGTCTTGATCGACGCCGGCGGTTTTGGAAGCGGCGCCTACCACCGGCGGCGTCGTGATTGAGGAATAGAATCCCTCCCCCTTGACACGGGCACGCGGACGGTGACACACTCCTAAGCGAAAACTGAAATATCACATTGGCAAGTCATTCCGACCGCCAGTTGCTTTCAGGGGGACAAGACAATGCTTGGGATTTTTCTGCTTCTTTTCTCTGCCGCCGCGTGGGGGCAGATCGGTACGGGAACGATTCAAGGACGCGTGCTCGACGCACAGGATGCGATCATTCCGAATGCGCGGGTAACGGTGACGCACATGGCCACGAATGTGAGCCGGAGTTCGGCCACCAACGACGTGGGCTTGTACGTGGTGCCGTTCCTGACTCCGGGGCGATACGCCGTGACGGCCGAACACCCGGGATTCAAACGCGCCACACGTAGCAGCCTGCTGTTGCAGGTTTCCGATCAATTGAGCGTGGATTTACGGCTGGAGGTCGGCGATACGGTGGAGCAGGTGACCGTGGAGGGCTCCACGCCGCTGGTGAATACGGTGAACCCGTCGCTCGGGCAGGTGATCGAGAACCGCCGGATTGTGGACTTGCCGCTGAACGGGCGGGAACCGTTCTCGCTGGCGACACTGGCTCCGGGTGTGCTTCCGCCGCCCACTACAGGCCTGGTTCATCTGGGCGGCTCCGTGCCGAGCATCAATGGGGCGGCGAACTTCACTTCGGAAGTGGCCGTGGATGGGATGCCGAATACGACGCCGCGCAATAGCGGACGGAACAACTTTGTCATCTATACGCCTTCGGTGGACGCGGTGGCGGAATTCAAGGTGGAGACGAATTCATTGAGCGCGGAATACGGGCGTTTCAATGGAGGCGTGATCTCCGTGGTGACGAAGTCGGGAACGAATGAACTGCACGGCTCGCTCTATGAATTTCATCGGAACTCGGCGTTTGACGCGAATAATTTTTTCAACAACCGTGCGGGGATTCCACTGGGCTCGCTACGGCGAAACCAGTTCGGCTTCACGGCAGGCGGTCCCATCCTGATTCCGAAGCTGTACAACGGAAAGAACAAGACCTTCTTCTTCGGCGACTACGAAGGCTTCCGCGAGGGGCAACTGGCGGCGAGCGCCTTCACCGTGCCGACAGCCGCGCAACGGCGTGGCGACTTTTCGCAGACGGTGAACACGGCGGGTGCGGCCATCCGTATCTTCGATCCGGCCACCACTCAGATCCAGGGCAACGTGGCCACGCGCCAGTTGTTTCCGAACAATACGATCCCGGCGTCGCGAATCAATCCGGTGGCGCTACGGCTCTCGGAGTTTTACCCGCAGCCGAGCAACAGCCGCGTGGTGGGAAATCTGGACCGGTCGGCATCGCGCTCGAATCGGACAGATTCCGGAGATGTGCGCATCGACCACAACTGGTCGGATTTCAACCGCATGTTCACGCGCTTCTCGATCCAGAACCCGTACGTTGGGGAGCCGAATTTCTATGGAAATATCGGAAACTCCAGCAATCCGCCACTGACGCAATACCGGCGGGCTTTCACGCTACAGGATACGCACACGTTCTCGCCGACACTCATTCTGAACGTGTCCTACGGGCTGGCGCACATGTTC
>CALFYN010001038.1 GCA_937952345.1 uncultured Acidobacteriota bacterium | reverse complement strand
TCCTCGGCCTGCTGCACCTCGAAATCGTTCAGGAGCGCCTCGAACGCGAGTTCAATATCGACCTCATCACCACCGCCCCCGGCGTGCGCTACCGCGTCACCAAACTCGATGGCGAGGTGGTGGAGGTGGATAACCCAACCCGCTGGCCCGCCCCCGCCGAAATCAAGCAGATCGAAGAGCCCATCATCGACGCCACTGTGATCACCCGCGAAGAGTTCGTCGGCGAAATCCTCAAACTGCTCGAGGAAAAACGCGGTTCGCAGAAAAAATTCGAATACATCGGCGGCGGCCGCGTCATGCTCAATTACGAGCTTCCCCTCAATGAAATCGTGCTCGATTTCTATGACCGGCTAAAATCCGCCTCCCGCGGTTACGCCTCGCTCGACTATCACCTCGCCGGCCACCGCGTATCGCCCATGGTGCGCCTCGATGTCCTCGTCGCGGGCGATCCCGTCGACGCCCTGTCCATGATCGTCCACAAGGATTTCGCCTACGATCGCGGCAAAGCCCTCATCGAACGTCTGCGCAAGCTCATTCCGCGCCAGATGTTCGAAGTCGCCTTGCAAGCCGCCATCGGCAGCAAGATCGTCGCCCGCGAAAATATCCCCGCCGTCCGCAAGAACGTATTGGCGAAATGCTATGGCGGCGACATCACCCGCAAGAAGAAACTGCTCGAAAAGCAGAAGGAAGGCAAGCGCCGCATGAAACGTGTCGGCCGCGTCGAGATCCCACAGGAAGCCTTCCTCGCCGTCCTGCAGGTCGGCAAGATCCAGGAAGACTAGCTAACGCCCGGCCGCCGGCTTTCCCTTCCCCAACTGACCCTGATTCTCCCGGATCCGCGCCTTCACAATCTTCCGCACCAGCGGCGCCGGCAGCGGCTTGTCCACCGGAAACTGAATGGTCCCCTTCGATGTCCGGTACGCCTTCACGTCGTCCTTCATCTTGCCCAGCAGCGTCGAACTCATCACGAACAGTGAGCAGTGCTTCGGAAACGCTGCGAATCCGACCAGCGCTCCTTTATACCGGAAGGTGGGGATGCGGTAACTGATCACCTCCGTGGCCTCCGCCGGCACCACAGAGCGAATCACCGCCCGAATCTGGAACAGCGTGCTGCGCGCCGGTTCCGGTGTCCCCTCTAGGTACTCGTCAACAGAGTTCGCATCTTGCATCGAATTGTGAGTGTATCAGTCTTTGCGAAAGATATTCATCCGCTGCACTACACCACGCAGAAACCCCCTCTTTTGCGGCGGAACAGAATGCCGGCCAATCACCGCTGGCGGATCCGCTTGCAGCGTGCCGGCGATCTCCGGTCCCGCGGGCAAAGTCGGTGCAATACCCTCCTCCACCGGTGCTGGAGCCTCAAATGGGCGCGCCGCCTTCGCCACCCGCCGCTTCGCTGCCGGCCGCGCGAGCGGCTTCGCGGAAACCACCGGCGCCGGTAAAGCCACAGCATCCACCGGAACCGCCGGAATACTCAATGGCGGACGTGGAAACGGTGGCTCCACGATCGCCACCGAGGGCATCGGCACCGGCGGAACCGGCTCGTCATCTGTCTTCGTCCGCATGGGCAGCCCCAGTCCGCCCACCATCGCCAACACCACCACAAACGCCGCTGCCGCGGATGCCGGAACAACCCATCGCGGCCGGCCGGCCCCTTCCAGCGCTTTCAGGAACTCCTCAGCGCTCCCGTAACGAGCCTCAGGCGCCTTCTCCAGCGCCTTCAACAGCACGCGATCCAGCCGTGCCGGAACCGCCCCATGCCGCTTCGAAGGCGGCACCGGAGAACTCTCCGCCTGCGCCAGCATCAGCTCAAAAACACTTCCTCCATCAAATGGTTTTGCCCCCGTGTACAGCTCATACAGCACTGCGCCGCACGAGTACACATCCGCCCGGAAGTCCACCTCGGCCGACGACCGCACCTGCTCCGGCGAAGTGTAGAACACAGACCCCATCAGCGTGCCCGCCTGTGTGATATTCGGCCCCGCCCGCTCCTTCGCCAACCCGAAATCCGTCAGCTTCACCTGCCCTTTCTCCGTAATGAGAATATTGGCCGGCGATACGTCCCGATGAATCACTCCGCACCGGTGCGCGTGCCCCAGGGCCCGCAGAATCTGCCTTGCATAGTGCAACACCAGCGCCGGCTCCAGTCGACCAGCCTGCATC
>CALFYN010001037.1 GCA_937952345.1 uncultured Acidobacteriota bacterium | reverse complement strand
CTTCCAAGCGCAGTCTGCCTTCCGTTCTGGCCGCCGTGAACCAGGTCAACATGACGGCCCATAAGACCGCCATCGCCGTTCTGGGCGGAGTCAATGCCGTGGCGACGGTCATCTGGGCGGCCATCTCCGTGCTTGCCGCGGCCTCGTGCACCATCATGGCCGTGATGATGCAAATGATGCAATCCATGCAGATGATGCAGATGATGATGATGAAGCAGATGATGGAACACTACCAGCAGCAGGCGGCCGTCTACGCTGTCCTCACGAAACTCGTGTGATTTTCGCCGTCCGTTCCTCCAACCACTGTGGTACTCTGCCAATGATATGGCAAGCAGAAGCGTCAACAAGGTGATCCTCCTGGGAAATCTGGGCAAGGACGCCGAGACCAAGTTCACTCCGAGCGGCGTTGCCCGCACCACCTTTTCCATCGCCACCACACGGCGCTACAAGGACAATCAGACCGGCGAATGGAAAGACGAAACGGACTGGCACAACATCGTTCTATGGCGCTCGGAGAACCTGGCCAACTACCTGCTCAAAGGCAAGCAGGTATACGTCGAAGGGCGTCTGCAAACGCGCAGCTACGACGACAAGGACGGCAACAAGCGCTACATGACCGAAGTCGTGGCCGACGATGTGATCCTGCTCGGCGGGCGTGGTGATAGCGCCGGCATGGGCGGCGGACCAGAGATGGGCTCCAGTGTGGTCTCCATGCCCCGTTCGGCGATGGGCGGAGGTGGCGGACGGCAGGCCCCCGCGGCGGAAGCTCCGTTCCCGGAAGCATCCGACGACGACGTCCCCTTCTAGAACTGTCCGATTCCGATCATAGCCTTGGCGAGGAGGCGAGCAAGTGGCACAACCTGCATTGGCCGTCCAGGTGCGATTCCATTCCCGGATGCCCTTGGACCAGATCTTGAAAGTTGCCGATGAACGAATCGGCAGCTTCCGCGCGCTTGCCGGTTTGGAGCAGAAATATTATTTGCAGGACCCCCAGACCGGCGAATACATGGGCTTTTATCTGTGGAAGTCTCAGAGCGACTTCGAAGCGTATCGCGATTCCGAACTCAGGGCATCCATCACCGCAGCCTACCAGGTGGAGGGAACGCCCCGCATCGAGGTGTTCCGGGTGATCATGCAGTTGCGCGATTAGCCGCGTTCGGTTGCCGCTTACCGCCGGCCGGTGGCGGCACGCCGAAAAGACTCTGCGTGGTAATCGAACCACACCGGCCGGTAGAGTTGCAGCATCTTGCTTTGCTCATGCGCCAGGCCCTCGATCTCAATGTAGGTATGATCGACATCGGCATCGAGCAGCGCCTGGTGAAACTCGCGCACTGTCTTCAGATGCCCGTCATCCTTGGTTCCGCAGGCGACTTGGATCCGCATGTGTCCGCGGATCTTCTCCAAGTTTTCCCTTAGCAACAGGAACGTATCGTTTTCGACGTAGAGCCGGCGGTCTTTCCCCAAGTAGTTGTTCGGATATTGATCGGGCTTAGCGGGATCGTACTGCGTGGAGGTGTGGTACACATTGCCCGCCTGGTTGAACAGCGAGCAGAACAGGCCGGGATACTTCATCGCCAGCCGCGTCGCACCGCGTCCGCCCATCGAGAAGCCTTCAATTGCCCGCCCCTCGCGCGCCGCAATGGTCCGGTACGTCTGGTCGATGTGCGGGATCAGTTCGCGGATGATCGTCGTCTCCCCGCGATACCGGCCGTCGGCGGAGTCTTTGTAGAAAGTGTATCTGCCCCCGTTGGGCATCACCAGAATCATCGGCGGCCAGCGCTTCGCCAGGATACCCTCGTGCAGAATCTCCGCAGCCAGTTGTCCGTGCAGTTCATTGCCGCCCGCTCCGTGCAAATTGTAGATGACCGGATAGCGGCGCTGCGGCTCCTGCTGGTAGTGTGGCGGCAGGTAGATCAGATACCCCACCTCGCGCCCCATCGATTCGCTCCGGTAGGTGTGATGGGTAACGCCCGCCGGCAGCGACCCCGGTTTCGGCGGATTCACCCACACGGTGGAGGCGTTGGGGTCCGGCCCCGCCGGCCCTTGCGCAAGCGCGGCGCCGGCGGCAAGCAAGAGAATTACGCAGCGAACGGGCATATGGCGATTGATTGTACCAGCCAGCCGCGCACGCAAGCCCGCTACACTCGGCCTATGGCCAAACAGAGCGCGGGATTGCTGCTCTTCCGGCGCAAAGCCGGTCTCGAGGTGTTCCTCGTCCATCCGGGCGGACCCTTCTGGGCGAAGAAGGATCTCGGCGTCTGGTCCATCCCGAAAGGCGAATACGAAGAAGGCGAAGACGCCTTCGCCGCCGCGCGCCGCGAGTTCGCCGAAGAAACCGGATTCCTGCCCGATGGCGATTTCCGCGCTCTTGGCGAAATCCGCCAGGCCGGCGGCAAGCGGGTAAAGGCCTGGGCCGTGGAAGGCGATTGCGACGCGGCGGCGTTCCATAGCAACACGTTCACCATGGAATGGCCTCCGCGCTCCGGAAAGCGGCGCGAGTTTCCGGAAGTGGACCGGGCCGCATGGTTCTCCATCGCCGAAGCGCGCCACAAGATCCATCCGGCCCAAGCCGCCTGGCTCGACGAGCTGGGCGGGGAATACGAATATCCTTGACTGTTCTAGTAAACTAGTACACTATACAATCATGACGGACGGCGATTCGAACGCGCGCTCCCCATTCCGCTTCGCCCTCGATGCGCGCAGCGGCGTCCCCGTCTACCGCCAGATTATTGACCAGGTGGTCGGCGGCATCGCCGCCGGCACGCTGTCGCCCGGGGATCAATTGCCCACCGTGCGCCAACTCGCCGTTGATCTCGCCATCAATCCGAACACCGTTATCCGCGCCTATCGCGAACTCGAGTTGCGCGGCGTGCTCGACACACAGCAGGGCACGGGAACTTTCATCGCGCGCCAGAGAACGCCGCGCCCCTCGGCCGAGCGCGGCCGGCGCCTGGCGCAACTGGCCCAGGAGTTCGCCGCGCGCGCCGGCGGCGAAGGGTATTCGCTCGAAGAGATGATCGAAGCGCTCGAAGAACTCCGGCCCGAGGCCGGTAAAAAAAGGAGAACCTAAGCCATGCGGCAGGATCGCAATCCATTTCAATTTTGCGGAGTGGCCGTGGCCTTGTGCCTGATTTGCCTGGCCGGCGGCGTACTGCTAGCGTCCGTCCTCGA
>CALFYN010001036.1 GCA_937952345.1 uncultured Acidobacteriota bacterium | reverse complement strand
AAAACATGTTCGGGTTCCCCAATGAGAATTGGAAGCCCTGGAACTTCCGCGGCCTCGACGTGCTGGTGCCCGACAAGTTCCACGTCCAAACCGAACCCGATGGAGCATTCCTCATCTTCCCCAAAGGCGACAAATCCGCCCCGCCCAGCGGACGCATGCCCTTGGGCAGCGCTTTCTTCGACACCATCATCCGCCAGCCACCCATCGACGAAGACAAGCTCAACGTCGCAGATAACCTCGAGGAATTCTCGCCCATCACCCATCAGGATCTCGATCACTTCGCCCGCGCCGTCGAAGCCGCGCAACAGACCGGACGGGCCATTGTGGCGACCTTTGGTGGCACCGCGTTTGGCGACATTGCCCTCGTCCCCGGCCCCTTCATGACGAATCCCAAAGGCATCCGCGATGTCACCGAGTGGTACATCTCCACCAAAGCCCGCCGCCCTTACGTCCACAAAATCTTCGAGCGCCAGTGCGAAATCGGCATCGCCAACCTCGCCCGCATCCACCAGCGCATCGGCAATGCACCACAGGCCGTATTCGTCTGCGGCACCGACTTCGGCACACAGACTTCTTCCTTCTGTTCCGACGCCACCTTTCGCGAACTCTGGCTGCCGTACTACAAGCAGGTCAACGATTGGATCCACGCCAACACCACATGGAAATCGTTCAAGCACTCCTGCGGCAGTGTCGTGCGCTTCCTCGACAGCTTCATCGATGCCGGCTTCGATATCCTCAATCCCGTGCAATGCTCCGCCGCCGGCATGGACCCCGCCACCCTGAAATCAAAGTACGGCGCCCGCCTCACGTTCTGGGGCGGAGGCGTCGATACCCAGAAAACACTGCCCTTCGGCACCCCGCGGGAAGTTCGCGAAGAAGTGCTCCAGCGCTGTGAAATCTTCTCACCGAACGGCGGCTTCGTTTTCAACACCGTGCACAATATCCAATCCGGCACGCCCGTGGAAAACATCATCGCCATGATCGACGCTGTGAAAGAATGGAACGGAGACTCCAAATGAAACGCCGCGATTTACTCACCGCCCTCGGGCCCTACTCGCTGGTCGTCCTCGCCGATCAACTTCCTCCCGCACAGGAAACACCATCCAATATCGAAGCCATCCAGCGCCAGTTCGATCGCCTCTCCCCACCCAGCGCACGCCGCTACTCCGCCTCAGACCGGAAACTCCGCGAAATCCCTCTCCAAACCGATTTCCTCGTCGCCGGCGGAGGACTCGCCGGTGTCTGCGCTGCCATCGCTGCCGCCCGCCATGGAGCGAAAGTCATCCTCATCCAGGACCGCTCGCGCCTCGGCGGCAATTCCTCGAGTGAAGTGAAGATGCACGTCTGCGGCTCGCATGCCATCCCCGGCTGGCGCGAAACCGGCATCGTCGAAGAGCTCCGCATCGAAGACGCCGTCCGCAACCCCCAGCGCTCCTTCGAAATCTGGGACCTCCTCCTCTACGACAAGGTCATCTCCGAACCCAACATCACACTCCTCATGGACAGCACGCTCTACGCCGCCAAACGCAACGGCGATCGCATCGAGGAAGTGCTCGTCCGCAGTGACCGCGCCGAAACGAACTACCGCATCCAGGCAAAATACTTCTGCGACGCTACCGGCGATTGCCGCCTCGGTCTCGAGGCCGGAGCGGAAATGCGCACCGGCCGTGAATCGAAAGAGGAGTTCGGCGAATCCCTCGCCATCGACAAAGGCGACGACGAAACGCTCGGCAGCAGTATCCTCTTTACTTCGCGGCTCTATCGCCGCCCCATGCCCTTCGTCGCACCCAAGTGGGCGCGCAAAGTCACCAAGGAAACCCTCCGCACCCGCGCCATCCGCGAGTGGGATTACGGATACTGGTGGATCGCCTGGGGCGGCAACAAGGACATCATCCACGACAATGAGCGCATTCGCTTCGAACTGCTCTCCATCGTGCTCGGCGTTTGGGATTACATCAAGAACAGCGGCGATCATCCGGAAAGCAGCCACTGGGCGATGGATTGGATCGGATTCCTCCCCGGCAAGCGTGGCAGCCGCCGCATGGTCGGCGATCACATCCTCACCCAGCACGATCTCATTCGCGGCGATATCGAAGACGCCGTCGCCATCGGCGGCTGGCCCATGGACGATCATCCTCCCGGCGGCTTCGACCGCTCCGATCTCAAACCCAACGTCGCCGTGCGGTTTCAGGAGGCCTACAACATCCCCTTCCGCAGCCTTTACAGCCGCAACATCTCCAACCTCTTCATGGCCGGCCGCAACATCTCCTGCTCACACGTTGCCTTCACCTCTACGCGTGTCATGGCCACCTGCGGCACAGCAGCACAAGCCGCCGGTACCGCTGCCGCCATGTGCCTCGAACGCGGCATCACCCCGCGCGAACTCGGCAGGAAGCACATCGCCAAACTCCAGCAAAGTCTGCTGCGCGACGACCAGACCATTAAGCTACGCCGCAACGAAGATCCCCTCGATCTCGCCCGCAAAGCCAAAGTCACCGCATCGCAAGAGGACCCCACTACACCCGCCGCCAGCATCCTCGACGGTTGCCTCCGCGACATCCCCCGTAAAAAGGAATACGAACTTCACCGCTGGTCCACACGTCTGGACAAAGACGGAGCCTGGATCGAACTCACCTGGGACAAGCCCCAGAAGATCCGCCACCTCCAACTCACCTTCGACACTGCCCTGGGACGTCGTCTCATGCTCAGCGCCTCGGCCTCGGTCACCACCGGCCAGGTCCGCGCCCCACAGCCCGAAACCGTCCGCGATTACCGCATCCAATACCGCAAGCCCGGCGCCGCCGATCTCACCGAACTTGCCGCCATCAAAGGCAACTACGAGCGTCTTCGCCGCCACAGCTTCGATCCCATCGAAACGCAGTCCCTCCGCATCCACATCGATGCCACTAACGGCGACGATTTCGCGCGGCTCTTCGAAGTCCGCTGTTACGCCTGACCAGAGTGGCGTGCGCACTCCTGTGCGCCGATCCGGCACTTGTTGTTGTTTTCTTCGCTCAAGACATTGCTCACCCGATGGAGGGTAGCCCTCCGTCGTTTCTAATGTCTTGCCCGGTTTCTATTGGCCGGTTTTCAGGTGTCCCTCATTGGCCGGTTTTGGGTGTCCCCCAAGGGTTGAGGCTTGGCATTCTCCTCTTTACGACCGTTCTGTAGGTATCGCCAACAAGACCTCAACCGCAACGGCGACCCCGTCTCGAGACGCTGGGCGGAATTCCCATTGCGCCAGGGCGTTCAGCAATGCATTACCCAAAGTCGGCTCAGTAGCCTTGACCAGACGCAACGATGCAAAGCTGCCGTCCCTGGTGATGACGCCGTGAATGAGTAGGTACTTGGACTCCGCAGGAGGAGCCTTGGGCGGTATGAAGCTAACCAGAGGGTAGGGTGCCTTGAGTGGAGGCGGATTGTCTAAACGTATGACCTGTTGGGTGGCATCGCTGTTTGCCTGTGAACCTTCTGGCAGACAGTACTGCAGAATCCAGTTCCTCCTCGGGCCGACCGGGAGATACACCGTGTAGACCGGCCTGCCGGAAAGGACGCCGGACCCTTCCGGGAGCACGTCTTCCGCTGAGGACTGAATTACGACGTCGTAAACCGCATTATTGGGATGTACGGTGCGGATCAGGGAAGCCGCGATGATGACATTCTGGCTGGTTGCGGAATTCGCAGCAGCGTCGTGCCCTGTCGGAACGCCGGTCTCCGGCTCTGACGGGCTCCCGCCCTCCCCGTCGCCCTTGGGCCCATTCCCGCCCTTGGGCCCATTCCTAGGTGAAGCGGCAGATCCGTGACCGGAGAAGGCACTGCCTTGCCCGGCAACCTGATGCGCCAACTGGAGGATCCGCGGGATATCGATCTTCTCGCTCCACTTTGCGCTCCGCGAGGGGAGCGAAATCAGGTTGATGGGTGTGCCGATGAGTTCGGTGTTCAACTCGCCGCCGGCGGTCCGCTGCGATGGGCTATAGATGCGAAGCGGGCGTGCCCCGCCTGCCGGGCGCGGGAGTGACGCGGATTGTGTCGTCCAGTTCGCGATCGGCAAGGCGGCTGGGGTGACTTCTAAATTCGGAGCAGCAAGGCTGGGGGGAGCGTCCAACAAAGGAGGTTCCGCCGGCACTACCTTGCTGCCGGGGGATACGTAGCGTCTAGGCTCGGGACGAGGCACGACCGGTTGCCCCCAGACCATCATGGCTGGAACCGGTGGACTTTGCATAGGGTCAAGGGTCAATCGAGCCTCTGGCAAGAGCACCGTTTGCGCAGCCTTTTGCATGGTTGGGGGGGGCGGAAATTCGAACCGTCTTGGCTGGGCCCGCTGCGGCGGAGCCGGTAATTGAATGTCACGAGCCGGTGGCGACGCCCATTGCATGGTGTGTGGACCGGCCCGGGCCAACTCAGGCCCAGGCGGCAGTGCAGGGGAAGGATTTGGATGCCGAGCTTTGCCGGTGACCTTCGACGGAACAGACCGAGCGAAGTAGGCCCGATCGGGAACGCGTATCGAAAGCGGGGAGACGAGAATAACACTTCGCCTTGGTTTCCACACCGGCTCTTCGTATTCCAATAATGGCAACACGGATAAGAATAGCGTGTGAAGAACTAACGATATTGCACACCCGAACCACGGTCGACGAACCGGGGGCAACAGTTCAGCGAATAAAACCTCTTCCGCCATTCTCGTGCTCCGGTTCGTTTTGATGCGGCAGATTACGAGGATCGTCGCCTCCTTGCAGTTTATGCGGATCGAGTCTTGCTTACTCTGTACTGCCTAGCCCGCTCCATACTCACGGGGTATGCCACCTTCGGTTCGTCAAAGCGCGCGGGGGGAGTTCCCATCAACAACAGCGCCGGCTGGTCGAGCGGCAGCGTCCCGTTCTGCTTCAGCCCGTACAAGGCGAGTTCGAAACGATCCTTCAATGACAACTTCCTCAGCAATCTGGAAACGTAGATCTTGACGCTTGCCTCCGTGAGGTGAAGCAGGACCGCGATTTCCTTATTCCTTAGTCCACACGCCAAAGCGTTGAGGAGATCGTACTCGCGGGCCGTGAGATGTGTTCTGCTCTGCAGCAGTTGGTTCGCGAGGCTCTTTTCGATCCACAACTCGCCGGCGCTCACTTTTTGAATGCAGCGCACCAGCAACTCGTTGGGAAGTGTTCGGCGCAGGATTCCGCGAACTCCCGCTCGAATGGACTCACCCCCAATGGCAGGGTCAATACACCTCAGCCAGAGGATGACCTTGCTCTGTGGAGTGCTTTTGACGACGGTACGGATCGTCTGCAGACTCACCTCGGGAGTGAGACTCAGAATAATGATGTCGGGAGTTTCCACCTCGACGGCAGACCACAGGGCAGAAAGGCTCTCCACACAATGAACCTCGGTGTCTTGTTGGGAAGCCAGGATGGCCTTCAGTCCGGCCGCAAGGGGCGGCTCATCCAGATAAGCCAGAATGTGCACCATCTGTCACCTCCCATGAGTCAGGCATCCGCCTTCGACCTCGATGCGCAGGGACACGACGTGTCCGCGCAACCAGGCCGTAACTTTATGTGGCGCAGTCTTTGTTAGGAAAAGCTCATCTCGTACGATTTTGACTGCGACACCCATGATCAGGACAACCGGGGAAGCATACACAACTCCCCAAATCTATTAGTGCCGAACAATTCCAGCCGTCGCGGATCCAGAGTTTATCCGAGTTCCGCGGAGCCTTGATATTTATATTAGCGTCCATAGAATACACGGAAATATAGACGTTGTCACGTCTGCCCGCGGTCTATGTGTACCTATTTCCGGGTACTGGTACGTTCAATTTTGTGATTTCTCGGTGGTTGTGTTTTTGGCGGACAAACGGTAGTTTTCGCCTGAAACGCAACAATCGCACGCTTCATAATTTGGCAAAAATACGAATGTACAGTATGCTGCATTTCACAAAACAGCAAATCGGCTGTTTCCGGTGTTTGGGATGTTATCTCCAGTAAACATGGGACGTATTCCTCGGATAATCTTGCGCGCCGGCACGAGCTGGAATACAGTGATCTCGGCATAAAAAACACAGCGGCATTTACCGCAAGCGGCGGAGGAGAAGCAGGAAGCGAAAGTTCGGGAGGCGTGCATGGACCGGCGCAGTCACGAAAGGCTGTGGGTTCAGGTTCGTTGCTTTGTCCAACTACCGGGACGACCGGCACGAAGGGTCATCGTAACGACCAGGAATGTCAGCAGGGGAGGCGTTCTCATCTGCTGGCCCACGATAGATGGGCACCCGGTTCCGCAGGTTGGAGATATCGTCCGCACGGATATTCCGATGCTGACCACTCCAGGCCTGAGCCGCCGTTACCTGGAGTGCACCGGGGAAGTTGTTCGCGTCTGTTGCGGTGAGGACGACGAGGTTTTGATTGCGCTTCGTTTTCAGCGAATGCGCGTGAAGGCGGCGAAGATGACACTGACTGCCGCCGCCTGGAGTTAGGTGAGGAGAGAAATGCGGGATAGGACACCAGCATCGTTCCAGAGCCACAGCGGCCACGCCGTTGTCGAGGTGTCGCTGATGGCCCCCTGGATCTTTCTGCTATTCATCGCGGTATTCGATTTCGGCTTTTACGCCTATGCATTGATATCCACCGAAAACGCGGCCCGGGTGGGGGCATTGTATGCGTCATCCGGCTGGGGCGCGGCGAGCGATGGAACCGGGGTCTGTCTCCAGGTTCTTCCCGAAATGCGGATGCTGCCCAATGTGGGCGGCTCGACAATCTGTTCCTGTGCCGGACAATCCTGCACGGCCGGACCGATCCAAATCACCACTTCACCGATGGTGGGGGCTTCCTGCCTGGAGGGCGGAGCAACGTCCCAATGCGTCCGTGTGACAGTACAGTATCAAACCATTCAGCTATTCCCATTGCCGGGGCTGGCTGGACAAATGACCATGCGGCGAGTGGCCGAAGCAAGCGTCAAAACGGAGTAGTCCTGTGAACAGCGCGCAGACGACAATCCGGGGAAACGCGATGGTGGAGTTCACGCTTGTGGGAATTCCCATCATCTTCGTGTTGATCTCGATCTTCGAGATGGCTCGGGGTATGTGGATTTACCACACCCTGGCGCATGCAGTGCGCGAGGGAACGCGCTACGCGATTGTGCATGGGCAGAACTGCTCCCAACCGCCGAACCAGTGCCAAACGAATGTGGCGCAGGTGGCGGCTCGCATCCGGGACGCTGGGGCGGGACTCCTGCCGGACCGGTTGATGATCACCATGACCACGGTGAGCAGCACGGTGGGCCCCGCCACTCTCAATGCTCTGCTATCGCAAACCGGGACGATCTTTCCGAGTGGGGCGGGCAGCCAGCCTGGAAACAACGTTGCCATTACAGCGACGTATCCGTTCACCTCGGCCATTGCCATGTTTTGGCCGGGAGGAGGACCGGGGAGCAATTTTGCCACGGTCAACCTGCCGGCATCATCGACGGATCGGATTCAGTTTTGAGGTGCATATGAAACGAACAAGAGGGCAAGCGTTGGTAATGGTAACGCTCGCACTGTTTGCCATGTGTGGTCTCATCGGCTTGGCGGTGGACTTGGGTTGGTCGTTCTTTGTTCGCCGTGCGGCGCAGCGGGCGGCTGATAATGCGGCGCTGGCGGCAGCAATAGGTGCACTTACCGCGGTAGGACAAGGGGGCAGCTTTTCCTGCGGTGGGATCCTGGCCTGTCAATCCTCCGCTGCCTGCCCTGCCAATCCGACAAGTCCGCCGGCCAGCAGTGTCGATACGGCTTGCCTGTATGCGAAGCAGAACGGTTTTCTGACCGGGGGCAATGGGAACCGGCAAACGGTCTCCGTGGAAGCTGGCGTCACGGCGCCGGGTTGCGATACGGCATCTCCCCCAAATTGCATTCCGACGGCGCCCGGAGTGGCGGCCTACTACTACGTGACGGTGCGTGTGGGCGAGACGGTGCCGCAACTGTTCTCCGCTATGTTGGGGAACACGGTTGCCACGGTGAGCGCTCGGGCGACGGCAGGGGTGATGGACTCCGTGACCATCGGATCCCTGATTCTGCTGAACCGCGAGAACGACGCCTCGCCGGTAACCGGGCGCGGGGTGAATCTGGATGGACAGGGCGGATCCACGATCCAGGTGCCAGGCGGCATTCTCATGGCATCGCAATGCAACGGCAACAATTGTGACGGGCGGTATGCCGGCAAGTTGCAAGGTGGGCAGAATCTCACCTCGCCGTTCACCTACATCCGCGGGGTGGGAAGGGCCTGCGCCGGGAACCTGGGCTGCACGAGCCAATCCTCATGGGTGGCTCCTCCGACAAGCGGTAAGCCTGATGGTGCGCCTTTCTACGATCCCATGGAAGGGAAGGGGCAGCCTCCGCTTTCCGCCGCGGTGGGTAATCCGCGCCCCTATTCGGCGACGATTCCGGGAGGGGCCGCCAACAACCCGACGATTCTGCCGCCCGGCAATTACTTCATGACGGCCACCGATAGGTTTGGAAATGTCACGGCCACCGGGGATCCGATTGTCCTCGGCGCGGGGCATTTTCAGTTCGGCAGTTGCGGCTCGGGGGCATTCCCCCAGTGGACGTTCTTTGGAGGATTGCGTACTGGCTCCGGCAATGCGGTTGTGACATTCACGCCTGGGCGTTACGTATTCGCAGGTCAGAACCGCGGTGAGGGTGCACCGATGTTCGAGATCTCCAACGGCACCATCCTGCAGGATTGTACGGCCGGTGGCGGCCAGAACGCAGATGCCGGCGAGATCTTCATTTTCACGGATACCCGCTACCCGGGCTTGGATCCGCAAGTGGCCAACGCGGGTCCTGTCGCGGCGATACGGGACACGCTGCTGTTCGGCGTGGCGGGCATCAAGACCGGCAACAACGACAATTCGCGGATTACCCTGCACGGGCTAAACGACCAGCATCCGAACGTCGACGCGGAGGGGCTCGATCCATTCTCGCCAACGGTCTTCTGGCAGGACCAGCGCAATTCGCGCGTGAAATATCTCGCTGACGGCAATCTGGATGTGAGTTGCGGCAGCCGCACCAACCCCTGCACGAATTCACCCGAGAATGACCTCAGCCGCGAGATGTTCCTGCGTGCCACACCGAATGTGACTATCTACGGCGCCGCCTATCAACCCCGTGGCGCCTGGCTGAACCTGCAGGCCGGCGGCAACTACACCGGCCCGCTCCAGATTGTGACCGGGGCCGTGCGACTACAAGGTTCACCCCCGCTCAACCTGTCGAGCATCAGCAATCCCATCACGCGCCGGGTTGCTGCCCTGGTGGAATGATATGGAGAAAACTCGTTCCAATCCGCTGATCCACCTCCTGCCGTCATTGCGGGATGTCGCGTTCTTCATGCCCGTGCTGTTCGTGGTGCTGAAGAGCGGCGGCGCATCTCGACTGATTGAAGGCGACACAGGGTGGCATATTCGCACGGGGGAATGGATTCTGCAGAACGGGAGAGTGCCCGACAAGGACTTCTTCTCGTTTACGAAGCCAGGAGAAACATGGTTTGCCTGGGAATGGTTGTGGGATCTGTTGTTCGCCTGGTTGCATGGCGCTGGTGGAATGGCCGCCGTTGTTCTGGTGAGCCTCCTGTTAATTTGCTCGGTCACACTCCTGCTATATCGAGAGATTCTGCGCCACAGCGGTAACTGCCTGGTCGCCATCGGATTGACGTTTCTTGCGTCAGCGGCCGGTTCGATTCACTGGTGGGCGCGCCCTCACATTGTCACTCTGCTCTTCGGGTTGTGGACCTATGCACTGCTGGACAGAGCGCAGACTGGCTCGATGCGCCGGCTGTGGATTCTGCCTCCGATGATGGTGCTCTGGACCAATCTGCACGGAGGTTTCTTTGTGGCGATTCTGATGATTGCCGCATTCGCGGCGGGAGAATGTGCGGCGGCGGTGCTGGAACCCGGGCCCGTGGAGCGCCGCCGGGCCTTGGTTCGAGCCGGCAAATTGGGAGGCATTGCCGTTGCCTGTCTCGGAGCCAGTTTAGTGAATCCGTATCACTACCATCTTCACCGCCACATTTACCTGTATCTCAGTACAGATTGGCATTTCAAGAATATCGTGGAATTTTTCTCCGTGAGCTTCCAAATTCCGGCGGCGCGGTATTTCGAGGCGCTACTATTTCTGGCGTTGCCCGCAGCCTTCTGGCACCTGCTGCGCAAGCGGTTCAGCTACGTGTTTCTGATTGTCGGCTGGGCGCATCTGGCTCTGTTCGCAGGCCGCAACATCCCCGTGTTCGCGCTGATATCGGCCCCTTTGATTGGACTGGCGATGAAGGAATGGGGTGACGAATTCCAGCGGGCGGGCGTGACGGGTTGGGCCAGGCGGCTGTGGAGTTCGACAGAGGAGCTCGCATCGGAGATCTCCCTTATGGAGGCGATTCACCGCTTGCCCATCGCCCGTCTGGCAGGCGTCGCGGCCTTGGCGCTGCTGTTCTTGGCGCCGGCCCCACCGGCCCGATTCCGTGCGGATTTTGACGAAACATTCCCCGCTAAGGCGCTGCAGGCGATCGAGGTGACCCCGGATAGCCGGATATTCACCACGGATGAATGGGGAGATTACCTCATCTACAAACTGTACCCTCGCCTCAGGGTGTTTGTAGACGGCAGAAGCGATTTTTACGGAGAGGCATTCGACCAGAAATATATCGACACCATCAACCTGAAGCACGGATGGGCGGGCAACCTGGAGCAGTACGGAATCGACACCGTCTTGTTGCCCGTGGCCCTTCCGATGGTGGGTGCGCTGAAGGAGTCCTCCCGCTGGCAGGTCGTCTATGACGACGGCGTTTCGATCGCTTTCCGAAGCAAGGACGGCTACAGCGCGGATGGGAGTAAGGGTTCCGTTGTCAGTCTTGGGACAACTTCTGTTGGAGGATGTTCCGAAATCAATGGCAGTGGCAGCAATGTCACAAAAACACATGGTAGGAGAGATGAAATATGAAACAGCTTTGGAAGCGTTTCCTTCAGGAGGAAAGTGGACAAGATCTGATCGAGTACACGCTTCTTCTGGCTTTTGTCGCCCTGGCGTCCGCGGCACTGTTTATCGGAGCCGGCACCACGATTTCGGGAATCTGGACGACGGCGAACACCACCCTAACCAGTGCCAACGCTGCCGCCGGCGGCAGCTAGGGCCAACGACGGCGGCTCGACTAGGACGTACTTGGCCGAGCCGCCGTTTCCATTACCCAGGCCAACGCCCGAAAGGAGGTCCAACCAATGCCAGATCTCAAGACGCTCTTCTTGGACGAAGATGGGCAGGATCTCATCGAGTACACCCTGCTGCTCGCCTTTATTGCCTTGGTAGGAGCAGCAGCTTATATCGGCATGAGCACCGCCACCAATGGTATTTGGACCATCGTCAATTCGCGGCTCGCATCGGCTAACCAGACAGGATCTTGAAGTGGAGGAATCATGAACAAGCGACTTGCATGGGTGCTGGCCTTCGCACTACTCGTATCGGGCGCGGCTAGCTTGTTGGTGTACCGGCTGATCGTTTCCCGCATCGCATCGGCAGCGAGGCCCACGGCCGCCAAACTGATTGTGGCGGCACGCGACCTCCCAATCGGCACACTCATCCGCGACACCGACCTGCGCGAGATCGAATGGTCAGGGACGACTCCGGCGCGGGCCATACTCGATTGGAAAGACATTGAAGGGCGTGGGGTGATCTCCAGCGTCTACACCGGCGAACCCTTTCTGGAGGATCGCCTTGCTCCGAAGGGTGCAGGGGCGGGGATGGCGGCCATCATCCCGGCAGGAAAGCGCGCTGTCGCGGTTCGTGTGAACGAAGTTGTCGGCCTGGCGGGATTCGTAACTCCAGGTATGCGCGTGGACGTCGTTGTGATCGGCCATAGTCCGGGCGCTGGGCAGAGTCTGGGATCGCGTTCGAAGACCATACTGCAGAACATCGAAGTGATCTCCGCGGGGCAACAGATCCAAAAAGACGCGGAAGGCAAGCCGGTCCAGGTGCAGGTGGTGAACCTGCTTGTGACACCGGACGAAGCGGAGATCATGAGCCTGGCGAGCAACGATGCGCGCATTCAGCTAGTGCTCCGCAACCCGTTGGACAAGGAGGAGGTCAAAACCAAAGGTACGGCGCTGGCCCGCCTGTTCACGGATGAGGCTCCGCCGGTGAAAGCGCGTCCTCGGCCAAAGGCGGCGCCCGCGCCGACGCCGGTCCCAGTCCAACTCCCCGCCGAGGTCCAGAAAGTGAGTATCCCAATCATCGTCGAGGTGATTCACGGAACCAAGCGGGCCGAATCCAAATTCAAGGAAGACGACGAACACAAGACAGAAAAGACCAATCAGGAATGACCAAGAGGAAAGACCGCCGTTCCCAGAGTAGTGTGGCGGCAAATGGAGGATTCATGAGAACCAAGAGCTTGACTGCCGGCGTCTGGCTGATGATGCTGGCAGTGCCGGCAATGTTTGGACAGCAACAGGCGGCGCGAGACCTATCTGTTACCGTGGGCAAGTCGCTTATCATCGACAGCCCGGTGAACGTGGAGAGGGTTTCGGTGGCGACACCGGAGTTTGCGGAGGCGGTTGCGGTAAACCCGCGTGAGATTCTTGTGAACGGCAGGGCGCCGGGCGAGACCTCGCTGATTGTCTGGCAACAGGGAGGAAATCGCCTCATTTTCGACTTGCACGTCCGGGCGAGTGGGGCCAAAGCAGACGCCATCCGCCGCGAACTCGACAAAGAGATCGGGCAAGGGGTGGTGAACGTATCCATCGAAGACCAGCACGTGTTTCTGCGAGGCACTGTGGACAACCTGACTGCCGCGGAACGCGCAGTGACCATTGCCGCGGCGCTCGGCAAACCCGTCAATCTACTGCATGTGAAAGTGCCTGGCGCCGAGCCCCAGATTCTTTTGAAAGTGCGATTCGCGAACCTGGATCGCAGTCTTTCCCACGAACTCGGTGCGAATTTTTTCAGCCTCAACAAGAACGCGGTATCGCAGACTTCCACGCAGCAGTTCAGCCCCATCCGTCCGGAGGAGTTCTCCGAGGGCAGGAACGCTTTTCGAATTACTGACCTGTTGAATATCTTCTACCTTCATCCCGGCCTGGACGTTGGGGCCACGATCAAGGCGTTGGAAAGCAAGCGCGTTCTGCAGGTGCTGGCGGAGCCCAATCTGCTGACATCCAACGGGAAGCCGGCCAGTTTTCTCGCTGGTGGCGAATTTCCCTATCCGACGTTGCAGGGCGGTGGCGGCGGACTCGGTGCGGTGACGATTCAGTTCCGCGAATTCGGTGTCCGCATTAATTTCGTTCCCAATATGACACCTCGTGGGACTCTGCGCATGCAGGTGACACCGGAAGTAAGCTCGCTCGACTTCGCCAATGGACTTATCTTTCAAGGCTTCACGATTCCGGGATTGAACACACGCAGAGTATCTACAGAGGTGGAGTTGGAGGAGGGGCAGAGCTTTGCGATTGGCGGGTTGCTCGACAATCGCGTCACCGAATCATTGAGCAAAGTTCCCGGTCTCGGTGACATTCCGTTCTTCGGGAAGCTATTCCGTTCGCGGCTGCTAAGCAAGAACAACACGGAGCTTCTGGTGCTGGTCACTCCGGAGTTGGTGCGGCCGATACCGGCTGGCCAGCCTCTGCCCGAGATCAAGTTGCCGCTGGAGCCGTTGAAGGACGCCGCGCAGGTGGCGCCGCGCACGCCAGGAAAGGACAAGACCGGCCCCGTGCCCGTGACACCACCCAAGCCGGCAATTCCTGTGGAAGACATGATCCAGAGTGAAAAGGGCCGCATGACGCAGGGGACGGCGACGCAGACACCGGTGCAATACGTTCCCTTAATGCCATTAACAGTACAGCCGCAAGGCGCTCCGCCGGCCTCCCCACCCGCCGCTGCCAAGCCTCCGGGTGCGAGCGCCCCAGACGCCGGGCAGAGATAGGAGAATACCGTGGATCTCCTAATGGTTGGGATCGTGATCGGGAGCAAGCAACTGCTCGATGAGGCGCGGGCAGGGATGCATGCGCTTCCCGTGCGCGTTGTGCTAGAGCAGCGTGAAATCGGCGATTGGGCACATTTCCTCGAGAAACTGGACCAGGTGCGCCCTGATGTTCTGATGGTGGAACTGGAGCAACTGGCGGATCCTTTGGAAGATGTCATTCGACAAATCAAGGCGACGGCCGGGCAGCCGCGTGTTGTCGTGATCCATCCCTCCGCTGACCCGGCAACACTGCTCAAGGCCATTCGAGCCAACGCCGACGAGTTTCTCTTTCCGCCTCTGCAGGAAGACCTCGCGCGCGCGCTGACTCGGATCGGCGAGGCGTGCCTTCGAAGCCGTATGGGAACGAAGCCACGCGGCAAGGTGCTGGGAGTATTCTCGGCCAAGGGCGGCTGCGGAGCCACGGCAGTCTGCTGTCACGTCGCGGTTCAGTTGTCACGGCAACGGGGGATGGAAGTGCTGCTGGCCGACTTCGACCTGGATTCCGGAATCATCGGCTTCCTCATGCAATCGCGCTGCCGCTATTCGGTTCTGGATGCGATCGACAATATTCACCGCCTCGACCTGAGTTTTTGGAAGGCGTTGGTGTCGAACGGAATTCCCGGCATCGAGGTGATCATGGCGCCACAAAATCCCAGCGCCCAACGGGAGCGGCGGATCGAGGATTTCCGGCACATCTTGCGTTTTGTGCGGTGTAACTACGACTGGACGCTGGTGGACTTGGGACGAGGCCTGACTGCGATGTCGATGACCATGCTGGAAGAATTGGATGAGGCGTTTCTCGTCACGGATCTCGATATTCCTGCCCTGCACCAAGCCAAGCAAATCATCGCAACCTTACGGGACGTTGGCTACAGCCAGCAACGCCTGCGGCTCATTCTGAACAACATGCCGCGGCGTGCCGACATCACCGTCCCCGAGTTGGAAAACATGCTGGGTTTGAGTGTGTACGCCGTTCTGCCAAGCGACCACGAGTCCATTTCAGAAGCCTATGCCGACAAGGCACTGGCCTCGCCGGAAACGGCCTTCGGGAAGGCCATCACGCAATTGACCAATCA
Source organism: uncultured Acidobacteriota bacterium (assembly GCA_937952345.1). GTDB lineage: Bacteria > Acidobacteriota > Terriglobia > Bryobacterales > Bryobacteraceae > CADEFT01. Next base: position 1,375 of record CALFYN010001036.1, on the reverse strand, counting down.
GATTGCGGGCGTGAAGCCCAAGAAGCAGAAGGGAAGAATATTTTCCCTATTGAACTGAGATTCGGAAGGAGTGAGAAATGCTGTCCAGCGCCGCCGCGCCCGCACAACAAAGCAAAGAACCGGGGTGGGTACTCCGCCTGACGAGCAGGCAGGAGTCATCCCCTCTATACCAGGAGCTGAAATTCGCCATACATCGCAAGCTACTCGAACGCGTGAATCTGGAGACGCTCTCCACCATGCAGTCCGACCGTGTGCGGACGGAAGTGCGGGGCGCCGTGGCCCGGCTTGTGGAGGAGGAGCGTACTCCGCTCAGCTTGGTGGAGAAGGACCGCGTCATTGACGAGGTCCTCGATGAAGTCTTCGGGCTTGGCCCGTTGGAGCCGCTCCTGCAGGATCCAACAATATCCGACATCCTGGTTACCACGCCGAAGCTGGTTTATGTGGAACGCGCGGGGAAGCTGTCGCGGACACCGGTGGAATTCAAGGATACGCCACACCTGCAACGGATCATCGAGAAGATTGTCTCGCGCGTGGGGCGGCGCATCGATGAATCGTCGCCGATGGTGGACGCGAGACTGCCGGACGGTTCGCGCGTGAACGCCGTCATCCATCCTGTTGCCGTGGATGGTCCGCTGCTGTCGATCCGCCGGTTCGGACGCGAACCATTGAAGGACTCCGACCTGCTGCGCATGCTCACACTCACCGATGAAATGCTCGCCTTGACGAAGGCCTGCGTGCAGGCGCGCCTGAACGTGATCATCAGCGGAGGGACGGGCGCCGGGAAGACGACCCTGCTCAACATCCTGTCGGGTTACATCCCCGAAGACGAGCGCATCGTCACCATTGAAGACGCAGCAGAACTGCAACTGCGGCAAATCCATATCGCCCGGATGGAGGCCCGGCCCCCCAACATCGAAGGCCAGGGGGCAATTCGAATCCGGCAACTGGTGATCAACGCACTTCGCATGCGTCCGGACCGCATCATCGTTGGTGAGGTGCGCGGAGAAGAATGTCTCGACATGCTGCAGGCGATGAACACGGGCCATGACGGCTCGCTGACTACAGTACACGCCAACAGCCCGCGCGACGCCATCAGCCGTTTGGAGGTCATGGTGGGCATGGCCAACGCCAACATGGGAGTGCGATCGATCCGGCAGCAGGTCAGTTCCGCGGTGGATCTGTTCATTCAGGTGGCCCGCATGAGTGATGGCAGCCGCAAGATCACATATATGACCGAGTGCGTCGGCATGGAGGGGGAGCAGGTCACCACCCAGGACATCTTCGTGTTCGAGAAGACAGGCATCGGGCAGAACGGCCGCGTACAGGGACGATTCCGCCCTACCGGCGTGCGCCCCAAATTCTATGAGCGCCTGCT
>CALFYN010001035.1 GCA_937952345.1 uncultured Acidobacteriota bacterium | reverse complement strand
GGACGCCCGCAATTTCTTCGCCGCCCGCAAAGATAAGCTCCGCCTCAACCAATTCGGAGCCACCGCCGGAGGTCCCGTCATCCGCAACAAAGCCTTCTTCTTCTTGGGTTGGGAAGGCGTGCGCGAACGCCGCGGCCGCCAGATCTCCGGCGAAGTCCCCACCGATTCTCTCCGCCAGCGCATGCTCGCCGCCAACCCGCTCTATGGCCCGCTGCTCGCACTTCTGCCTCCTTCCACCGAAGACCGCGGTAACCCCGACCGCGGCTTCCACCGCCGCAGCGACGTCCGCACCAACACCGAAAACGCCGCCATGGCGCGCCTCGATTTCCATCCCTCGGCCAAGGACACGCTCTTCGTTCGCTACAACATCCTCGACTCCTTCACCGTCAACCCCAGCCTCTCCCCGGTTAATGGCACCGAATACCCCGCCCAGGATCGCACCGGCACCTTCTCCTGGAACCGCATCTTCACTGCCCGCACCGCCAACGAACTGCGCCTCGGCGTCAGCAAGCAGGACATCCCCCGTGCCACGCAGGCGTTCATCCCGCAGCAAATCGGCAACCTCAGCGGCTACATCTCCACGCCCAACCAGGAACTGCTTCGCGCCAACGGAGGCAGTTGGACCTTCATCGACAACTTCGCCTACAACGCCGGCCGCCACTCCCTGAAAATCGGTATGGAAATGCGCAGCTTCCACTACGGCCGCGCCAACCATGAAGCCCCCGCTTACGAAATGCCCACCCTCGCCGATCTCCTCGCCAGCCGCTTTACCAACGCCTACATCACCATCGGCAACGACCTCCGCCGCCTCAAGGAAAAACAATGGGGCTTCTACGTCCAGGACGATTTCCGCGTCAACACCCGCCTCACCCTCAACCTCGGCATGCGCTACGAATACTTCACCCCCGTCACCGAGCGCGACGGCCTCCTTTTCAACGTCATCGACAGCCCCTACGGCGAATTCCGCAAACAAGGCGAACCCATCTGGGAGCCCGACCGCAACAACTTCGGCCCCCGCTTCGGTCTCGCCTGGGACATCGGCGGCAACAGCCGCAACGTCATCCGCGGTGGCGGTGGCGTCTTCTATTCCCCCAACACCTATCGCGAAGTCACCGCCTTCGTCAATCCGCCCGCCGCACCCTATTCCGTGCAGCTTTCCAGCGCGGATTTCCCCAACCTCCGCTACCCGGTCGACATCCGCACCATCAATCTCAGCAGTTTCCCCGGCGGCACGTCGCGCAACATCTTCGATCCCTTCCAGCGCACTACCTACAGCACCCAATGGACCCTCGACTACCAGCGCGAACTCACAAAAGACCTCGTCGCCACCGTCGGCTACGTCGGCAACCGCGGCCTGAAACTCCTCGCCCTCCACTGGCTTAACGACATCGATATCGCCACCGGACGCCGCCCCTTCTCCAACATCGCCCGCATCTCCTATCAGGAGCATTCCGGCATGAGCACCTATCACGGCCTCCAGACCTCCGTGAAGAAGCGCTTCAGCAGCGGAGTCACCTTCAACGTCCATTACACCTACGGCAAAGGCATCCAGCGCGGCGGAGTCGATAACATGACCGCCGCCAACTCCCAGAGCGTGCAGGATCACTTGAATATCCGCGCCTCCCGCAGCCGCTTCCTCGCCGACATCAATCACAACTTCGTCGCCGACTACAGTTGGGATGTCCCCTTCGATCGCTGGTTCGGCGCCAACTCCGCCGCCGCCCGCAAAATCGCCGGTGGCTGGCAAGTCTACGGCATCACGTCCATCCGCAGCGGCACCCCGCTGCTCATCCTCTCCGGCCGTGACAACCGTGGCACCGGAACTACCCAGGGCCAGCGCCCCGACCGCGTCGCCGGCGTCTCCGCGCTCGTCGATGACTACCGCACCAGCCGCACGCACCAGTACCTCAACCGTGCGGCCTTCGCCGATCCCTGCGATTCCCGCGCCGCCCGCCGCCCCTGCGGCGTCTACGGCAATCTCGGCGCATATCCCATCAGCGGACCCGGCACCTTCGGCTTCGACTTCTCAGTCTTCAAGAACATCCCCATCACCGAAACCGTGCGCCTCCAGTTCCGCACCGAACTCTTCAACATCCTGAACCGGCCGAATTTCAACAACCCCGGCACCACGCTCACCAGCGGCACCTTCGGCCAGATCACATCCGCCGGAGCCGCCCGCGAAATCCAATTCGCGCTCAAACTCCTTTTCTGAGGCCGATCACAGCGGCCCGCCCACGCACTCACTTCCCTCCGAGAAATTCGGAGACGATCGCGCGCATCCGCTCCGGTTGCTCCAGCCATGGAAAGTGTCCGCACTCGTTGATGTAACGCAGCGTCGACGAGCGGATCAGCGCGTGGATGTCTTCGGCGGTTTTATCGCCGATGGGATCCTGGTGCCCGTGCAGGATCAGCGTCGGACGCGAGAACCCGCCGAACGAGCCGCGGAGGTCGTAATTTTTCATCGCGTCCTGCGTGTAAAGAGGAATGAAGGCGTCGCTGTGGAGTGCTCCTTCGGAGA
>CALFYN010001034.1 GCA_937952345.1 uncultured Acidobacteriota bacterium | reverse complement strand
CGTGAAGCTGCCGCAAGGCGGCCCGGCGCCGCAGGCCAAAATCAGGATCCGCAGCACGGGGCCCTGGACCGCAACAACTTCGCTGCCCGAAGCCGTACTCTTGCAACCGGCGAGCGGAACCGGCGATTCCGCGGCCTTTGTGCTTCCCGCCGGCTGGTGGGTGGAGCGGCAGGCGCCGGGGCGGCATCCTGTCAGCATTACTATCGCTTCGGGAACGGCCCGGTCCACGGTTTCCGTCGTGTTTGAGGTGATCCCGCGAGTTCCTCCGCGGTGGGACTCCGCCAGTGAGCCAAAGGGATGCACGGATGCGCCCGGACTGCTGCCGGCAAACAAGGCCGTCTGCACCATCGTGGATTTTCGTCCGCCCGGTAATTTCCTTCCACCGCCACCTGGGCAGAGCTACCGCGACCCGAACTTCGGGTCGCTCATTCATATGCTGGCCGATACACCGTCGCTGCATGGCTACTCGACGCCTTCTCCCATCAGCGCCAACAGCCGCTACGCGCTGATCAGCCTCAAGTCCAGGACAGTCGCCGTAACGGTGCCCCAAGGGAAACCCTACGGCAAGACCGGCAGCCTGGGGATGGAAGGCACCATGTTCGACGCCCTCGATGACAACGTCCTTTATTCGGTTTCGAGCGGCGCCATCCGGATGCACAACCTTGCCACGGGCAAAACAAAGACCCTGGTGGATTATACGAAGAAGCCATTCCAATTCGAGACCATCAGCACCGGCGGAACCGGAGAGACCTCCAAGGACAACTGGATCTCCTTCCACGCCCCCAGGGAGCGCAAGGTCTGTGCGCTGGACACAACCACCCTGCAAACCTATTGCGGCGCCATCGACGCTCCCGGCAACGTTGATTACACAACAATGTCCAAGGGCGTGGACCGCGCCAGCGGGTTGCGCTATGTCGTCGTCATCGGCCCGCAACCGTTCCTCCTCTACACCGTCGATGTAGCGTCGAAGAAACTGGTGTTCGCGGGCCGGGGTCCGGAGAACATCGGAATGTCGGGCGGAAACCGCGATGGAATCTGTGATCCGAATGAGGTGTGTGAAGGCGGATCGCATTCGGATACCTACGAGGATGCCGGCGGCAATCAGTATCTGGTTGGCGCTCATGAGACCCAAACACCCTGCGAGTTCTCGTTGTATTCGATACGGCTGAATGCAGGCCAGAAAATGGGGCTGTCCTCGGAAGCCGGTGGCGGGTTAAAGCGCATCCTGCCGCTGTTCCGCTGCGGAGGCAAGGACACCTGGGCGGACTTCCATCTGGGCTGCGCCAAACGCGCCCCCTATTGCGTGGTCTCCATCACCTCGCATGCCTACAACCGGCCGCGCCAGCCCGGCGATCTGAGCGCATTGCCAGCAAGTCCTTACCTTGGCGAGGTTTTCCTGTTCGGCGACAATGGAGCCAACGTCCGCAGGCTGTTCTTTCATCGCAGCCTCTCCTTCGCCAACGAAGAAGCAAACGGCTATTGGTCCACACCGCGGGCCTCGATTTCGCCGGATGGCTCGCTGGTGATTGCCGATTCCAACTTCGGTTTCCCCAATCAGCAGCGCGTCGTTGTCGCCGAGACGGGTGTTAAGGGATCGCGGTAACCTGCACCGGACCCGCCTCGAGAAGGCCGTTGGCGGCGTTGCGGTACTTCACGCGCCAGTACAGCATGCGGTTGGACAGCGCCGGCACGGTAACGGAACAGGTGGACGTGCAGGGCACGCCGGAAATTCCCGCCTCCCCACCGGAACGTTCGCTCGGATAGGTGTACGGGTTGGCTTCGTCGAGCGAGGCTTTCGCGGCGATGCAAACCTCGGCGCGGTTCTCTGAGCAGCGGAAGCTGGCATCATAGCCGAACTCCACCACCACGTTGTCCGTGCCCGTGGGAGACGTTACGGAGAACGTCGTGGGAATGAACGTCGACCGCCGGATGCCGTCCGGCTCGGGCAGTGACGGAAGTTTCAGCACGGCGTTGGCGCGGAGCATATAAAACCGCCCGGTGGGGTCGATCTTCACGTTCTCCGTGGCCGCTTCCCGATAGCGCTGGAAAACTCTCCGTACGACGCGTCCTACTTCCATTTGCGGGAAACTCTGCTGTACATTCTCGGTGGGCAGCCGCCATTGTGTGGTAGCCGCCGCCACCCCGTTCAGATTGCCGATGCAGATATCTCCCTGCAACACCTCAAACTGCGTTTCCCGGCAAAAACTCATCGACCGGTCCAGGTTCGCGAGATTGAAGAACACCTGGCCCGGCGAGGAGGAGGGATGGCATTCTCCAGCAACCGCGGCAATGCAGAATTTTCCGTGATCGGCGACTTCGCCGCTAAGTTGCGCCCCCGGAGCGCTGATGTTCCGCAACGGCCATACCCCCGTGAAGGCAACCGTGGGAAGATGCTTCGGATCCACGGAAAACGCCCCCTGAAATCGATACAGGTGTCCGCTCACGGGTGTCACCGGGGTTCTGCCGGACGGGATGAACAACAGCGGGTTCACGTCGGCGAAGAAGGAACTGTCGCCGAGACGCGTGCTTTGGCTGGCGCTGGGATGGCGTTCACACCCATTGCCGAAGCAGGGCGCCACTTTGCCGGCAAACAGCGAAGGCAACGGCATCTCCGTGGTCGGCTGCAGTTGGCGCATGGATTCCGGCGAAGTGGGGTCCACGATTTGCACACTATAGGCATAGCTGCCCCGGTAGATGCCGCGGTGCCAGGCGTGGTTCACATACGGCGTCACAAAGCTGGTGCTATCCACTCCGTTGGCGAACGGATCGAGCAGATAGTGCCACTGAAAGCCCAGCGCCGATCCCGTCACCACTTCCTGCGCTACGGGAGATACCGCGCCACACATCGAAGCCAGTGCCGTGCCGCTGGAAATCTGGCGCGGGAAATTGATGGTTTGGTCGTGCCCGATGCCGCGTTCCACGACCCAGGTGGTTGGATTCGGCATTTGCAGAATCCGGAGCCATTCGCCATTGCCGCGGAAATAATCCCCCGGCTTGACTTTCTGCAAATACCGCATCGGGCATTCGCCACGCGGATTGGAGTTTACCGGATCGCCGGAGGCAAAACCCGCCGGCGCCGGACCCCAGTTCCCATCCCATGCCGAAGCCACCTGAACCGTTCCACACCAGTTCCGTCCGGCATAGGAAACGCCGTCAAAGGTAATTGCCGGACAGGGATCGCAGGTTCCCGTACCCCCAGCAGCCGTGCGGCTGCAGGAACCAAGTGGCGTGGTGGACTGTACCGTGAACTGGCAATAGTTTCCAGCAGTTTCGAAAACGGCGAAATCCCCACCGATGGGCGATTGATAGGTGTGCAGCGTACACCAACGGCCGCGCGGCTTCTGAAACCAGGGATTGCTACCGAAGACCTGCTGTGTTCCGCCGGCGCTGCCGGCATAGCCGGAACCGATCGCTGCCCGGTTGCCCAAATCGAGTGTGAAGGCCCAGGATGGGCTGTCCTGCGAACCAGAGCGGCAATTCAGAACCAGCGTGTCCTGCTGTACCGCGCTGGCCTCACAGCGGGAAAACAGCGACCGGTCGAAGCTCGGGTCCAGCCGCATCATCTGCGCCAGTACCGTGTAGTCGTCTTCGGGCCGGGAGCAGTCATTCAAACAGGGTGTCAGTACCTGGCCGGAAACCGGAAGTGGGGGCCAGCGTTCGATTTCTCCACCGTCCCGGTTCGGCGCACGGCAGGAGCTTCCCTCGGCGCCACAGGGAATGTCTTTTCCGGTGTAGGTCATCTTCAGCAGAATCGGGCGGCCCTGGCCGAGCCCATTGAGCGCGGGATAACTGCTGGGAACGAGGCAGTAGAACACATTCGGATCCACTTCATCCCAGAGAAAATCGTTGCCGGCCTCGCCGCAGATCAGGAATCCCGTCTGGGTGTTCGGCAGAGTGTGCCCGAAAAAGTAGAACATCCCAAGAAAGCGGATCTCGAGCGGTTCTGGTTTGAAAGCGATGATTCCCGGACCCACCTGGCAATGAAAGAACCCGTCTTCGGTGGTCTTCGGAGTGCAGCGCTTGCCGAATCCGCCTGCCCCGACACTCATCCGCATCGACACATGTGAAGCGGCCCGCCACAACAATTGGTTGAGCCGGATGGTGGCGCCGGCGGCTGCGCTCTTCTTGCGAATCAGCACGCCATAGCGCGGATTGCCCTGAATTCCCGTCTGGTAGAAGAACGGTACTCCGTCCGTACCGTTATAGTTCAGCAGAGCCGTGGAAGCCCATTGCACAGAGGCCGTGGGTGTCTGCGCGGCACAGGACTTGGAAGTAATCGAAGCCGAGTAGTAGGTCTGCGCCTGGCTCGAATAGATACTGATGCTTTCTCCGACGAACAGACGGTTGCAGTCCAGCGTATCCGTGAAGAAGAGGACAGACGCGTCCGACGGATTGTTGTAGATGCGGCCCCGGCTCATCTGTGAGTTGGCCTTCGACGGCTTGTCGAATTGAATGAAATCTCCCGGCTTTTCGGGGTTCGAGCAGGGAGCATCGGCACAGATGGTGAGTGTGGTTTCCGACGTGGATAGCGGAACGGTAACCACGCCGGGAGCGCAATCGGACCACTCCGGGCTCGATCCGGCGATTTCCTGCACCATGCAGATTTCCAGCGCACCACCGGAGACGCAGTTCGGCCCCGTGCAACTGGCCGTAAGGCGCAGGTTCTGGTAGCTCAATTCCGTATCGAAAGTGGTGTTATTGGGATATTTATTTCCGCCCAACCGCACCCAGAGAGGATCCTGGGCGGCGGCGGAGTATTCAGCATAGGCGCCGTCCGCCGCGGACAATGCGCTGCCAAGCGTTCCCCCTGTTGGGGTCCAGCCCAGGCCGCTGGCATCCTGAAACGGACACGCTCCCGGAGATCCGATATTGCAGCCGCCGACGATGGCGGTCGTCGAACCGTAAGCCCAACCTTCGACGGGCACCTGCTGGTAGAGGGCGCCCGTCTGGGGATCCACGATTTCGGGATTGACGGAAATACTGGTGGAGGGCGACGCATAGCGAAGCGGCAGGCGGGGGTCAATCTGCTTCAACTCACCGCGCGTATCGCCGAGCGGAATCGTATTGGTGTGAAAGAAACCGGTCTCAACACTTCCGCCGCAATTGATGCGGAAATAGTGGTCGGTGTCCGCCTGTAAAGCGCGGGAGTAACGGGCGCCGCTCACGGCGGTATCGGCCACGCGGGAGCCAATTACGGCAATGCGCCCCCGTCCCATGGAAATCGAGCCGCTCCGTGAATCAAGGTTCGCCCCGGGAAACAGCGCCGGATTCACGTCGTGGACCAAAGGGCTATAGGTAGGAGCCTGGCTGACTTCCAGGCTGCAGGCAGAGTTGGAAGGAGCGGTATAGCTCAGGATGGCCTGTGTACTGGTGACGCCCAATACACCCACGCCGGTGATCTGCCCCAGCACCGCCGCCGGTCCGCAACAACAGACCAGCACCCATGGAAATAACCATCTACGCCCCATCATCGATCCACTCTCCGAAACTCCTTGATCGCAGTTTATCGTATGCGAAGCATGGCTTGCCGTTCCCTCCCAAAGCGGGGCCTTGTTATCATACGGAATGATTTTATGAGCCCTTACATCAGCCAAGCCGTCACGCCGAGTGCGGTTGGGCTCGTGATTACGGTTTCCGGCGCGGCGCGCAACGTAATGACGGTGAGTTTCTTTTCCGAGGTCGCACACTATCCGGCCTCGCTTTGGGTTTCGATTCACCAGAACAGTTACACGCACCGGCTGATTGAGGAAAGCGGGCGGTTCAGCCTCGCGGTGTTGCACGACGGGCAGAAGGAACTGGCGCTGCGATGCGGATCCGTATCCGGCCGCGAAAAGGACAAGTGCGCGGATCTGGCTTTGCATGCCGGCCCGGAAGGGTACCTCTTCCCGGATGATGCCCTCACCGCCGTGGCCTGCCGGGTGCGGTCACGCCATCCCTGGAATGACCACACTTTGTTTCTGGCGGACATCCTGATGGGAGAACTGGAGACAAAAAATTCCATTCGAAGGCATCTGCTCACGATGGATCTGATCTAGATGCGAATTCCCGCCAGAACGATTTGGGACACCAAGATCCAGTGTGTCTGCTCGGTGGTTACCGCACAAGACGGGCCACGCGTCGAGATGTGGATGTGCGGCAACTTCGCGCAGGCCGGCGTGGATCCTCCTTGTGTGGTAATCAACCCCAATGTTTTGTATCCCATCGAGCAGGCCATTCGCAAGAGCAGCCGCTTTGCCATCAATGTATTTGCCGCACCCAATCGGGACGCGCTGTTGCGCATGATCCGGGTGCGGCGCCGCACGCCCTTCAAGGAACGGGTTTTGGGAATGCGGGTACAGGCGGACCGGCATGGGATTCCCTATCTGCCCGATTGCCAGCGGGTGTTGTTTTGCGAGCTGATTCAGCCGTTGGAGACCGGCGATCACACCGTGATGATGGCCCGCGTTCTCGATACGTATGAGAATCCGGCGCAGAAAGGGCTGCGTCCCATTCTGTATCCGGAGGTTTCGGGATCTCCCTCGCGGTTCCCGCGGGCGCAGCGCATGGCGCGTGTACTGGCCACCCGTAGCGGCATGGCCGATTTCCTGCGCCGCCTCTTGCATCGCCACCGTCTGCAACAGTCCGTGGATCTGGTGTCGGCCACCTATGAAACCGGCGGTCAAACCGAAGCCGAAATCCGGCAGATTCTGGCTTACGGCGTCCTGGACGAAGGCCGCGCCATATCGCCTCCCGAACCTCCGCCGGCGGTGCTTTCCAAACGCATCGGCGTGTGTGTTGCCGGCACCGGACAATGGGGATCTTTTCACTGTCATCTTTTCCGCCAGGCCAGAGAGAACGTGGATCTCTACGTCTGTGGCCGGGACCGGCAGCGGGTGGAACGCCTCGGTCGCGCCGTAGGCGCAAAGGACTGCATCATCGGCCTGGAGCGCGCCGTCGAAGACAGCCGGTTCCAGGCTCTTTCCCTGGCGCTGCCGCATCATATTCACGCTTCGGCCACGCAACTGGCGTTGTCGCACGGCAAGCATGTGCTGGTGGAGAAACCAATTGCCAATACCCTGGAAGAGGCGCGAACCATGATCGCCGCCGCACGCCGTTCCGGGCTGGTCTTCATGGTGGCCGAGGATGTGCACTTCCGTCCGGCGGTGCGCGAAGCCGCCCTGGCCATCGACAGGGGAGACATTGGGGAACCCCTCTTCTTCAAAGCCCATGCCGGCGGCATACTGCGGCCACGCGGTTGGAAAGCCGATGCCAGCCTCATGGGAGGCGGCGTGCTCATGGATCTCGGCGTCCATTACATCCGCGCTCTCCGCATGATCATGGGAGAGCCGGACCGCATTCTCACGACGCGCGGAATGCAGATCGACACGAAGATGGCCGGGGAAGACAGCGTGCAAGTTCTCTTTGGGAGCCCCGCCGGCTGGCAGGCGAATCTGCTGCTCAATTGGGCCGGTCCGCGCGGTCACAGCCCCGATATCATCATCAGTGGCGATCAAGGGGTGATTCATTTGTGGCCGGCAACGCCCTATTACGATTGGTTTCCCGCCGAACCCAGGCCCATCATGCAATTGCTTTCCTACGTGCGGCCCTCCTGGCTGGCGGAAAAGCTGATGCGTCCGGAGTTTCAGCAAGTGCGGCGGTCCATTTCCAGTGACGATACCCAGGGCTATCTCAGTGAGATCCGCGAGTTTCTGGCGGCCATCGACCAGAACCGGCCGCCTCAAAGCGATCCGATCCACGCCATGCGCGACCTGGAAATCGTGCTCTGCGGATATGCCGCGATGCAGCAGGACGAGTGGGTCCGGATCAGTCCTTTTTCACCGTGAAGCCATGGGTTTCACGAGACGGCATCGCACAATGGCGGTGGTGAACTCCCGTGTCCATTTGTTATGCAGAATCTTCAGGTTACGAATGGGAACCAGCTCAATCTCTCCTGTCTCAAACGGGCTCTCCCGCACAATATCCTCGAAACGCTGAATCGTCATCTGATTGAGCCCGCCGTCAACTTCACCGAAGCGCGAAGCTCCGTCGGTTTTAAAATCCGATCTCCAGCGAATCAGCGCCTGCTCGCTGAACAGAAGATGCGCCCATGGAAAGACGGAAAACAGATGGCCGCCCAGCGGGTGATACCATGTGGGGCCGAAGCTGGCCAGAACTTCTCCGCCGGGCCGCAGCAAAGAACCCATCGTGCGCAAAATCGCCGCTGCATCGGCAAAGTGTTCGAAGGAATCTATCGAGACAATGATGTCGGCTCCGGTTTCCGGCGCCGAATTGCGGAACTCACATTTATCGGCAACCCCTGCTTTAGAAGCATTCCCGCGAGCCTCCTCCAGAGCTCCTTCGCGAATATCGATGCCGATTACGCGATCCGCAAGCGTGGCCATCTCAATTGCTTCCGCGCCGCTGCCGCAACCGAAATCAATCACGATTTTGCCGCGGATGCGAGTCATCAGCTCGTCGCCGAGGAGAACTCTGAGCTTCGATTTGCCGAGGTAGGCCGCACCGGAACAACATGTGGGTTCGCCGGGCGAAATCCTTCTTAGAATTTGATATTGCAGATTGGTTAACATTCCCCGCCAAACTTCGTTTCAGTGTAACGCAGCCTCGCGCTGGGGGCGGCAGCACCACCCCTCAGCGCGATTTCGGGCCGCCTCAGTTGACCGGTTGTGTGTGCATGACACCCGTGCCGATCGTCGCCCCGGATCCATCCCGGTAGCGCGCCCGCCAATACAGCACACGATTGTACAGGGCAGGAATTGTAATCGTGCAACCGGAAGCACAGGACATCCCGGCAGGGCCTTCATGGGAAAACAGGAACGGAACGGATTCGTTCAAAGTCTGCGTCTGGGCGATACACACTTCACCGCGATTCTGGGAACACCGCAGCTGCTCGTCGTAGCCGAATTCAATCCAGGCTGTAGCCGTGCCCGGCGGAACCGCCGCTAAGGATACCTCCACCGGAGCAAATGTGGCCCGGTTGCGGCTATCCTCGCCAGCCAACGGCGGCGGAGCGATGTACCAGTGCCCCCTGGCGAGCAAGGCCTTGCCTTTGGGATCGATTTTTGCGTTCTCCGTAGCCGCTTCGCGATACGAACGCCACTCCTTGCTGACCGCCCGCATTTTCTGCCCGTTTAGGACACTCCCGAAATTGCCGGCCGGCAATTTCCATTGTGTTACCGTGGCGCTGGCACTACTGGAATTTCCCGCGCAGAAATCTCCATTGGTTACCCCAAACTGCGACTCCCGGCAGGTGGCAAGAGGAATGAACGTCGGGTCGAAAGCCTCGCTGACGAAATAGAGCTTGCCGGCCTCCGATCCGCCAAAACAGTCGTTGGCGAGAATGGCAACGCACCAGTTGCCGGTTTCCGAGGCGGAATCGGACAGCGTATCCACCCTCCGGAACGGATACCGGCCACTAAACACCTCGATATCGTACTGCTTCGGATCGATCGCGGCGGTCCCTTTGTACTGGTAGATGTGCGTCTTGCCGGCTGCCTTCACCACCGCATTGTTTCCACTCGGGATGAACAGCCGGGGGTGCACATCGGAAAACCACGTCGCGTCTACTCCGGTGGCGGCAACCTGCCCCATACTGGGATGTTTCTCACAGCTGTTGCCAAAGCAAAAACTGTCCTTCCCGGCAAACCGGTAGGGCAACTGTACGTAGGTAGCGTTGTTCAGCGCCGCCTTGTTCGCCGCCGGATTATTAAAGTCGAACTGGGCCACCGAATAATCCAGTTCCACGCCGAAGTTCCGTGCGTTGAGCCCGTGATTTTGAAATTTGTTCAGGAAGGAATAGGTTTCGTCTTGCCCCAGCGGATCCTGGCCGAAATACCAAGCCAGGGCATAGCCATGCAGCGGACTGCTGGTCACCGGATCTTTGACAATGCTGCCGCACTTCGTCAGCCACACACTGCCTCCGGCGTGGCTTTTGGCCCCGTAAACAGTCCCGTCGCGGATTCCACCCCATCCCCGGATCACTTTCCATTCGCTGTTGCTCACCTTCTCAAGCAACCGGACATATTCGTTCCCGTGGAAGAGGAAATCGCCCGCCTTCAGTTTCTGCAACCAGTACAGATTGGGGGCTTCGCCGCAAACGGCGTCCACCGGATCGCCCGATTCAAACGCGGCCGGCTGGGTGCCCCATGCCGGGTTCCAGCTCGAACTCAGCGTCAGCGTCGAGCACATGTTTTTTCCCGTATAGTCGTAACCGTCCAACGTCACGGCTGGACATGCGCTGCACGTTCCTCCGCTCGCCGTCGCCGAGCAAGCCGAAAGCGCGCCGCCGGTTACCGTCAACTGGCACTTGTTCGTCATCTCCAGAAGCGCGAACGGCGTCCCATTCTCGGACACCGGATTCTGATACGTATGCAACGCGCACCAGCGGCAGCTCGGCGTATCCGCCGTCAGGAACCCGCCGAAGATCTGGCTCGTATTTCCTCCCTGCGAGCCTGCAAAACCGCCGCCCACCGGCAGCCGGTTCCCTAAATCATAGGCAAATACCCATGCATAGGAATCCTGGCCTCCATTGAGGCAGGTCTCGATCACGGTCAGGCCCTGTACGGCTTGCAGATCGCAGGCCGGAAAGCTCGCCGCCGATTCCACCCACGCCGGGCTGAATGCCTTTTTTTGTCCCGTCAGCGTGTAGTTGTCGGACGGACTGCTGCACGAATTCAGGCAAGGCGTCAGAATGACCGCCGAAGCCAACCCTGCCAATGGCATCCGGCTGCCAAAGGGGGGGCCCGTAACATCATCCGGGTTGGGAGTGCCCGGCGTAGTCAGGCTCAATGTCATCTTCACCAGAACAGCATTGCCATGGGCCACCCCGCCGTTCCAACTGTAGATCATGTAGAAGACACCGGGAACGGCATCGTCCCAATTGGCATTGTTTGTATTGGAATAAAACCCAGACTTATAACCGGTATTCAGCAGATTTGCGTTGATCAGATCCCCACGCCAGTTGGCGAATCCGAAATTTTTGATATCCAGTCCATTCGGCGTAGGCTTAATGCCAAAAATAATGTTCGCATCGTACCCACCCATACATAGGTAGTGGCCGCTGCTGACCGGAACCGTCTGGCAGTTCTTGCCGAATCCACCGGCACCCACACTGATCCGCCAGTCCGCTGCAAATGTAGCCCGCCACAAGGCCAGATCCACTTGTATGGTCGAAGCGCTGGTCGTACTCTCTTTCCAAATCAGGATGCCGAAGCGCGCGTTGGAAGAGGCAACGCCACCGAAACGCCACATGGTCACACCCGTTGTTCCGCTGTGCGTCAGATCATAAGTTTGCGATACGGTTACGCGCGGCGGCGAGGCTTGGCAGTTCTTGGCCGTAATCGTAAGTCCATAGGGAGAGTCGCTATTGGTCCGCGAATCGTAAACCCAGAAGGATTCTCCCACGTACATGCCGTCGCAAACGGCCTGGGCAAAATCGCCCGCAAAACGGATATCGTTCAGCGACCCGGAAACATTGTAGACCCGCGCCAACGCAGGCGCCGTCCCCTGCGAGGTATCCACCATCACATCGCCAGGAGCATCCTTCACCGTACAGGGCGAATCGTGGCATACCGAATAAACACCCTCGGTGGTGCTCAGCGAGAGGCGTTGCGGCGGGCTCATGCATGTCTGGCCATCCTCCGTCAAACACACCCTCGCGTAGCCGCCATCTCCGTTCGCATCCGTGGTTTTGGCGCTGAAGGCGAGATTCTGTGACGCCAGTACAGCGCCGTAGGTGCCGTGGGAAGGAAAACGCCCCGGCCCTAGACGAACAAACAACTTCTCCTGCGCCGTCCCGCTGTATTCCACGAAATTGTTGTCGTCCGCCTGAATCGCATCCGTCAACGTACCGCTGGTTGCCGTCCATCCGCTCCCCACCGCATCCGTAAAGCGGCAGGCGCCCTTCACTCCGCTGAGTGTGATATTGCACCCCGCTATTCCCGATACAGCCGTGGAAGTGGAATAGGCAAATCCCATCACATTGGCGGGATTCTGAATCCATGCGCCGGTGTACGGATCGGCAAACTCAGGATTGGCGATCTTGTTGCGTGTCACCTGTTTGTAGGACCATAGCCTGGAGGAATCCACCGCCAGCGGTTCGCCGCGCGGATCCCCCAGAGCGATATTGGCTGTGTGTGCCGTCAGTGTGGCTGTTTCCCCAGCACAGCTCACGCGGATGTAGTAGTCTGTATCGGCCTGCAAGGCCCGGCTGAGCGTGTACCCATTCGACGCTGTCTCGATCGCCGCCGATCCCTGCTTTCCGAGTACGAACACGCGATGCCGGCCAGTGGAGAGATTGCCGCTCCGGCTGTCCAGCGAGGAACCGGGAAACAACACGGGATCCACGTCCGGCGTCAACGGGGAGTAATCATTCTCCTTGCTCGCTTCCACCGTACAGGCAGCTGCCGTTGGCGCTGTATAGCTGAAGACAATCTGCACCGACGTGGCTCCCACCGCGGTGAGGTGATCCACTGCGGCTGCCAGTGGAGCCGCTAGCAATAGAAACTTGGCCAAAAGCATGTTACTGCGTCCTTTCCACGGTGAAGAAGAGGTCGAACACCGCGCTGCCGCCATCGCCAGGATTGATGGAGATCGCACTGGCGCCAGTGGAATGCAGCGTCTTACAAATTGCCGAAATGGCCGTCGCCGAGGCCAGTGACGGCGTTGCCGTGATGGCTCCATCCTCGTCCCAGGCGAGATTCTTCACCAGGTTCGTGCCGCTCGCCGTGTCCCGCCAGGATACCGTCCAGACAGGAAACGCCCCCGTGCCGGCCGAGGTCACCGAAGCTGTTCCGCAAACCCGGTAGGTGCCTGCGGCATGCGACGCATTCAGCAGCGTCTGCGACCCCACATCGCCCGTTTGTCCAACTAACGACAACACCCCCAAAACAGGCGCCAGGCCAAGCCCTGCCGTAGGCGCCGCCGCAAAACGCGTCACTCCCCCCGCCGTCACCACCATCCAACCCGGACCGTTCCCCAGCGGGGCTGCTCCACCGTCTCCCCCCAGGTGAACCTGGCTGGCGCCGTTGTGCGACACAATCGGGATATTGGACGCTCCACTCCGCCGGGTCAATCCGCTCCAGTACGCATCTCCGCTCCCATCGAAATTCGTCAAGCTGTGCCGGATGGCCGTGCAGTTGGCCGTATCGTTATTCAGGCAGCTCTGCAGAGTGGCCACATCGCCCCCCGCCGCCACGCTCGCCGCCAGCACCGTGACCGATGGTCCCGAACCGCTCCGTGACACCACCAGTTCCTTCTGCGCATTGTTCCAGGTCAACCCGTTATCGCCCGCCAGCAACCCGGTGTCATGAAACTGTATTTGTCCGTTCGATCCGCTCGCACTCCGAACGCAGTTCACTGAAACTCCACCCTCACGGCAGCGAAACTTGCCCGTCGTCGAGTCGTACCACATATCGCCATTACTCAGGCTCGACGGATCGCCGGCCATCCCACCCACGTTCAGTCCAGCCGAACTTGTCCCGGAAACCATCGTCTGTTTCCCCGTCCATGTGTTTGCCGTAGCCAGCATGGGAACCACTGCCGGGTTCACGCTGAACACATTGCCCACCTTGCTCAAACCGGCGCCCGCCAGGTAGTTCGCCGTACCGCCCATGCTCCGCAGATCCACCACCACCCCCCACACGCCGTTGGATAGAGGCACCGTCGCCAACGGCATCGCCCCCACCGAGAAGAAGCTCTGCGCCGTTGCCGTACAGTTCGAAACCGCATAATTCGATGGAGTCAACCCGCTCCCGAAGAGGCATCGCAACACAGGTACGCCGCCGGCATCGTCTACTTCCAGCCGCAATGTCCCCGACTCGGCCCCCGCCGCAACGGAAACCGACGCCGCGTTCAGTTCGCTCACCGTGTACCGGCCCATGCTGTCGAGGAATCGCACCCTCCCCGCGGCGGCACTTACCACGGACGTCGTGCTGCTCACCCGCAGATCGCTCAATTCACTGAGATTCGTAGCCCCACCCGGACTATTGTTCGTATTCAAAGCATGCCAGGACGAATTAAAGCAAATGTGCAGATTCTCCCCCGCCGGAGCATCCGTCTTGAACAGCAACTCTCCATTGAGGCAGGAGGGAGGCAGAACCGTGCTCAACCGCGCCGGCCGCGTGAGAGCGAATTGCGAGAAATCGGCTGTCGCGGATTGTGTCGGCAAATGCACCCTCGTCTGCGCTGCCATAGCCCACGCGAAAATACATGCCAATGTCCATAACAATACGAGCGCGCGCGCGCGCCGGCGGAAATTTGTACCCCATCGCATCTTCATGATGATTCGAATTTCCTTTCATTCATTCACTTTTGAAAAATAATAGACTGAAATGCGTCTATCATTAGCATAAAGGATGCCCCTCGCCTTCTTTCGCCGTACCGGCTGTAATCCACTGAACGCACAGTAGATACTTTTGCTGCCGGGTTGTGATCGCAGGGGACGGCGGATTCCCGGTTTCACGGCGCATTTCACCCGGCCGCTATACTGAAACTATGCCGATGCCAGCGTACCCTTTCGGGCCAGGACGCCTTTGCGCCGTTAAGGTGAGCCCCACCGTCCGCCGATAGACCACTATGTGCGGCATTGTGGGATTCGTGGCCCCGTCCGGCTCGGTTGAGCCGGCCGCCCGGTTGCGGCTGATGAATAACCAGATTGTCCACCGCGGCCCCGACGACGAGGGCTACTACACGGACGGTTCTTGCGGCTTGGCCATGCGGCGGCTGAGCATCATCGACCTCAACACGGGCCATCAACCGATCGCCAACGAAGACGAGAGTATTTGGATCGTATTCAACGGCGAAGTCTATAACTTCCACGAACTGCGCCAGGAACTGGAAGCCCACGGCCACCGCTTTCGCACCAAGACGGATACCGAAGCCTTGGTCCATCTCTATGAGCAGTATGGAGTGGATGGGCTGTCAAAGCTTCGGGGCATGTACGCCTACGCCATCTGGGATACCCGCCGGAAAAAGCTGCTCCTGGTTCGGGACCGGTTCGGCAAAAAGCCGCTCTACTATGCCGTCACCGGCGACAGCATCTATTTCGCCAGTGAATTGCGCTCCTTGTACGCCCTCGGGCTTCCTTTGGACCGCGATGACGAAGCGCTCCGCCTCTATTTCCAGTTCTCCTTTATCCCCGACCCTTGGACCCCGTTCCGCCAGATTCGCAAGCTGCTCCCCGGGCACTGGCTCCAGTATGAGTTAGGCAAGCAGCCCATCACCGGCCGCTATTGGCAGTTCCCCCGCCCCGCCGAGCAGGCCCCCGCCGCGCTTTCGCAAGACGAAGTCGTCTCGCGCATCCGCGACGTCTTCGATGAATCCGTCCGCATCCGCATGATTGCCGACGTGCCGCTTGGCGCATTCCTTAGCGGGGGCATCGATTCGAGTTCCGTGGTCGCCTCCATGGCGCTCCAGTCCCCCGACCCCATCAAGACCTTCTCCATCGGGTTCCGCGAAGCCAGCCATAATGAACTTCCCTACGCCCGCATGGTGGCCGAACGCTACCGCACCGAACACCACGAAATCCTCGTTCAGCCCGATTCGGTCAATCTCACCACCCGCCTCATCCGCCACTTCGGGGAGCCCTTCGGCGATTCCTCGGCCATCCCTACTTTCCTTGTTTCGCAGTTCGCCGCCCAGCACGTCAAAGTCGCCCTCAGCGGAGACGGCGGCGATGAACTATTCGCCGGATACGAGCAATTCCTGGCCATTCAGAACAATCGCTGGATGGACCGCATTCCCCAACCCGCCCGCTCCCTGCTTTCCCTGGTCGCCGATGCCATGCCCTATTCGGCGTATGGCAAGAATTTCCTCCGCACCCTCAGCCGCTCCTCCGCCCTGGAGCGCTATTTCGAACGCAATTACGCCTTCTATTTCCTCCGCAAAGCCCTGCTCCGCCAGGAGTGGATGCTTCCCGCCGACGAAGCCTGGCTACGCCGCACCCTGCATCATTTTCTCCTCCCGAACGGCGCCGATATCCTCAGTCAAGCCTTACACTTCGAGGGAACCGCCAGCCTCGCCGGTGATATGCTGGTGAAAGTGGATCGAATGTCGATGGCGAACTCGCTCGAGGTGCGTTCCCCGCTACTGGACCACCGTCTGGCGGATCTCGCCGCGCAATGCCCCCCGCAGTGGAATATTCAAGGCGCGGCGGGCAAGCAGATCCTGCTCAAAGCTCTCGCCGACCGTCTTCCACCAGAGCTCATCCATCGTCCCAAACAGGGCTTCGGCGTCCCCCTGTCCGACTGGTTCCGCGGTCCTTTGCGGCCTCTGTTGTGGGATACGCTTACCTCGGACCGGTTCCTGACTCGCGGCTACGTCTCCCCCGGCTTTCTGCGCCACCTGTTGCGCGAGCATGACGAGCAGCGGCGCGACAACCAGCACTGGCTCTGGTCGCTGTTGATGCTGGAACTATGGCATCGCGACAAGGAAGGGCTTCAGCCATGAACGTCGCCATCCCTTCTCCCACAGCTCCGAAACCCGTCACCCTGATTACGCCAGAGGAAGCCAACCCTCTACAGATACTCGGCTTCACCCTCTTGCAGGGCTTCGTGTTCCTCTCTTGCAGCCGCCTCAGCGATCTATATCTGGCCCCGCTTCACCTGCCCTTCATCTTTTCCACGCTTGCCCTCATTTTCATGCTGCTCTCGGGCGGATTGTGGCGCGCCGCATCCACCACACCAGCCAGACTCCTGTTAGCTTTTACCGCCTGGATGGTATTCGTCCTTCCGTTCAGCATCTGGAAAGGCGGCTCCTGGGGCATGCTCCGGGATGACTGGTCGCGCGCGATCTCCACCTTCCTTGTGGTAGCCGGCTTGACAGTAACTCTGAGCAATTGCCGGCGCATCATGGGCGCCGTGCTGCTGGGAACCACCACCGCGGGCCTCATCGCGCTGCTCAAGAATCACCGGCCTGGCGGAAGGCTCGCGCTTCCCGTCGGCCTGTTCTCCAATTCCAACGACATGGCGCAGATGATGCTCTTCGCTCTCCCCCTCACGGCGCTCTTTTGGGGCAAGGGTGTGTTTAAGAGTCTGCTCAGTGTCGCCTCGTTTGGCATCCTGCTGCTGGTTGTGCTCGGTTCCGGATCCCGTTCGGCGCTGCTCGCCATCGGAGTCCTCCTTCTGCTGGTCTTCATCCGCAGCTCGGCCACACATCGCCTGCTCATCGTCATCGCCGCCATGGTTGCCGCCATGATGGCAATCGCCATCGTTCCCAGATCCACACTGATGCGCTATGCCACCATCTTCGGTGGATCGAGCGACGTGCAGATCGCCGAGAGCGAGGAGGATGCAGCGTCGCTTACCCGAACCGCCAGCGCGCTGGAATCTTCCGAGTCCCGAAGAAAACTGTTCTTCCGCAGCCTGGAACTCACCGTGCGCAACCCGATCTTCGGCGTCGGTCCGGGCGTGTTCCAGGTGGCTGCGTCCGACCTTTCCCAGGAGCGCGGCGAGCGCTCCATGTGGTTGGAAACTCACAATGCTTACACGCAGGTATCGAGCGAAACCGGGATCATCGGCGCCGTGCTCTATATCGGTGTGGTGATCACCTGCTTCCGCTCCATCATCCGCCTGGAACGGGAAAGCAGGAAACATAAGTCGCTCCTCGAATTGACCCGGATGTGCCAGGCCATGCTCTTTGCCCTGACCAGCTTTGCCGTTACCGCGTTCTTTTCGAGTATCGCCTATAAGTTCATGTTCCCCATGATTCTCGCCGTCGCCGTGGCCCTTGTGCGGGCCGGACAATTCCGTCTGCAGACCGAGGCGCGAAACGCCCCTGCCAGCGATGCCGCGGAGTCGCCCAGCGGCCCCCGCCGCCGGCCGTTCCGTCCGTCCTGGGGCGCCCCGAAATTCCGCCCAACGCGATGAAGCCGCCCTGCGTTCTCTTCCTGCTGGACTGGCGTCCGATCTTCTGGAGCACCCGCGAGGAGTTCTACGCGCAGCTTTCGCACCGCCTGCGATTGGCCGGAATCGTTCCCATCATGACCGTCTCCGCCGAGATGGAACCCCGCGTCCGCGAGCGTCTCGAACAAGCAGGCGCCGAAGTGAACGTGCTCGCCTATAACGCGCGCTACCGGCGCTACTCCTCCTACATCGGCGCCATCACCCGCCGCTACAATGTCCTGCTCGCGCATATCCGCTTTTTCGATTACTTCAGCCTGGTTCCCTGGCTCTGCCGCCGGAACGGCATCCGGACCATTCTCTTCACGGAGGCCAACAGCGGCGAGTTCGGCCCCAATGCCACCTGGAAAGCCGCCCTGCTACGCCTCCGCACGGCCTGCGTTACCTATCCCATCACCCGAGCCATCGCCATCTCGGAATTCATCCGCCAGCGCCTCATCGCCAGCGGCGTCCCGCCCTCCAAAACCTGTGTCATCTGTAACGGCATCAACACCGCGGCGTTTGTTCCCGAGCCAAGCCGGCGCGATTCGCCCACCCTCCCCGATGCCGCGCGTACCGCCACATTCCTCATCACCTATCTTTCCGCCCTCGTGCCTTGGAAACGGCCGGATCTCGTCATCGACGTATGCAGCCGCTTGCACGGCCGCGGGATCCCCGCAACCATTCTCGCCGGCGGCACCGGACCCCTATTGGAGCAATTGCAGGCCCGCACCCGTGAACTGGGGCTCGACGGCCATCTGCATTGGCTCGGCCACCACCCCAATCCTCAGCACCTGCTGCAGGCCGCCGACGCCTTTCTCCACACCTCTGTCGGAGAAGCTTTTGGCAACGTGCTGGCCGAGGCCCTCGCCTGTGGCCTTCCCGTCGTCGCCACCCGCAGCGGCGGCACTCCGGAAGTGCTCTCCGAGGACTGCTCCATCCTTGTGGAACCCGGCCCGGCGGAGGCCGACGGCTTGGCCGGCGCCCTCGAAACCCTGGCCCGTAACCCCGCCTTACGCCAGCGCATGGGCCTTGCCGGCAGAGACCGCTCCTGCCGCCTGTTCTCCATCGAGAATGCCGTGGACGCCAATTTGCGGCTGTACCGGGAACTGCTTGCCGGCCGGCACAATCTCCCCGAGCCCGTTACGGCCCGGTAACCCATCTGCCCCTTGCCTTAAGGCTCCGGCTCCTCTGGACCCTCCACACACTCCACGCCGCCGAATCCCGTCTGGATCGAGAGAACACGATGCCCGTTCGGAATCCCGAAGTTCGACGTGGCCACCACCCAGTCCCCCGCCGGTGAAATGGCCGCCCGCGGAGTCGACCAATAGCCCCGCCCATCTTCATTCGAGAAACGCAGACTCCGGTGCATTGCCAGTCTGCGCACCTCACCATCGCGCACCACCATGATCTCCCCCAGATACGGCGTTCGCCGCAGCGCGGAGCGATCCTCCGCACCGCGGACCTGATTGAATAGTTCCGATGTGATCGACACAGCGCAATGGGCGCTCTTCTTGGCGCACCCGATGTGGAAGTCCAGCCACTTGTCCGTGCTCGAGCAACGGAACAGGGGCAGGATCCGCCTTATCCCGCCTCCGTTGGCCATCGAAAGCCCCATCTTTCCTTCCATGCCCAGATGTATCGTGAACAAGCCAAAGTTGCACGGCGATTGGGATTCCAGCCCCAGCATCAACTGTTGATTCCCTTCGGAATCTTCGTAGGTATCGGCATGGGAGGCGCCGATGCAATACTCGCCCGCCTCACAGATTCCGTTCCGGTTCCCCCCGTCCATCCACACGTTTTCCGGCCCGCGCGTCACCAGGTCCAGCCGGTTCTCGAATGCATTCACCGAAAACAGCAGGAACGGGCCACCTCCAATCTGCACCACATAGCGCTTTCCCGTGGTGCGGTCGATGCCTTTCGCAATCGTCACGAAATCGACGCTTTGCGAGGTCTCGGCGCAATACGCGGTCACCGGTTGCGCCATCAAGTCCGCCGCACAGGTCTGTCGCTCCTCCGGCGCATGAAAGGCAATCCAGTTATCCTTGGACAGCTCTCCCGTCGCGCCCGTCGTGATCCTGGTGAACTGCGCGCTGAAGTCCGCCACGGTTTCCCTTTCCCGGGTCTCCAGGTTGTAACGCACAATCGTGGCATCGCGGAGGAAATACAGAAACCGGTCGTCGGCTGCGTCCCACATCGTCCCTTCAAAGGGGAGGGGCAAGCCGCTATAAACGACGCCGCCATCCTCCACCCGCACCACGGACGGAGCCTCGTCTGCATTCACCAGCAAAACCAGCCTCCCCGAGGCACTCACCGGGGACGGGGAGGAGTACCCGTGCACCGAGCCGCGCCCTCCAATGATCCGCACCTCTCCGCCAAAATTGGGGTCGACATAGCTGCCCCCGCGCGCCGGCGGGTCGAAGCTTCCCGCGGGCCGCTCCTCTTCCACGGTGCACACCGCATAATTATCGGGAAGCAATCCCCCCACACTCTCACAACCATTCGGGCCGCTGGGGTAGCTGAACCAGGAAAGATTGCCCTCCACCAGCTCCAACTGCACCCTTACCGTCTTTACGGCCTCCCCGGCCCGCACGGTAATCGTCACTTCGTGCACCCCCGCGGGCTGCGTTAACGCCCACCAGGCCGTTGGCGTTACACTCATCCGCGCGCTGGCGTCGCCCGACGCCGGGCGAATCGTCACAATATCGGGGTTCGAAACCGAGGCCGTCCAGGCTTGCCCCGCATTCACCTGGAGCGTGGCCGTCGGACTCAGCGGACCGCCAGTGGTCATCTGGAGCACAATCTCCGCCGGCTGCAGCTCCAGATTCTGCGCCCAAGCGATTTCGCCGCAGACACAGAGAAGAAGGTAGCTCGCAATTCTCATACCGTCATTTCTCCTACGCTTTCGGACGCTTCTCCTATTCTATCCCGTTACGTTTTTTATCCATGCTGCGTGACCGGCGACGATTCTGTAGACGTAGGCTGCGGCTACCGCACGTCGCCATTTTCAGTACGAAGAATAGTCGATGCTACAATCAAGAACCGTGTTTCTCCAGACCTTCCAGCCGAGCCACGCCGAGAATCGCATGCGCGGAGAAGGCGACGTGGTCGCTGCGCGCACCGATTACGCTACTCGAACAAGCCTCAATCTCCATTGGCTTCTGCGAAGTAGATACGAGTGGATGAACCAGTACATCCCCCCCGAAGCAGTCGGCGTTGACTTGGGCTGCGGTGCTGGCTTCAGCGCACATTTCATCCAATGTAGAGAATTAATACTCACTGATTATGCTTGGCAGAGTTTTCTCCATGTAGCTGGTGTGGACGCATTATGTCTTCCGTTTCGTAATGCATCCTTGGATTTCATCATCGTCACCAACGTCCTTCATCACCTCCCTTATCCGATTCGCTTCTTTCGTGAAGCGCGGCGGGTACTCAAGCCACGCGGCCATATTCTCATTCATGAAGTCCATGCTAGCCTCCTGCTCCGTCTCATTCTTCGCTTGATGCGGCATGAGGGTTACTCGTTCGGCATCAACCCGTTCCAGGAGGATTTCATCTGCACTCAGCCTGATGATCCCTGGGCTGGCAATAATGCTTTGCCCAGAGTGCTCTTTCAGGACTGGCGCCGTTTCTCCGAACATATCCCTGGATGGGATGTGGTACTCGACGAGAAATGTGAATGTTTATCTTTCCTGAACTCGGGTGGCGTAACCGCCAAGACAGCTTATATTCCGCTTCCGAAGATTCTTCTACTTTGCGTGGACATGTTTGACGCTGCCGTTGCAAAGCTAGCTCCAGATCTCTTTGCTCTTGGCCGCCGTATCGCACTGTGCGCAAAATAAGCCGTTATGATTTCCATCGTCATCCCCATTTATAACGAAGAAGAACTGATTGAAAAGCTAAACTCCGAGTTACATGCAATCATGGCGGAAACCGGGGAAACCTGGCAGGTGGTGTACGTGAACGATGGCAGCTCCGACCGGTCGCTGGAGCTCTTATTGAGCCTACGTCAGGAACACCCCGATACAGTTGTCGCCGTCGATCTTTCCCGCAATTGGGGGCATCAGGCAGCGATTATCGCGGGCCTCTCCACGGCCCGGGGGGACGCCGTTATTATCATGGATGGAGACTTCCAGGATCCCCCCGCTCTCCTGCCCCAGTTCATCGATTCCTGGCGAAAAGGCGCTGAAGTTGTGGTTGCCCGCCGCAAGAGCCGCGCCGAAGGTGGCTTGCGGCAGTTCTTGTTTCGCATGTTCTACTGGGTGCTTGGCTTTCTGTCCGATTACCCCATCCCGCTGAATGCTGGTGTTTTCGGGTTACTGAACCGGAAGGCCTGGAACGCAGTCCTCACGCTAACGGAAACCAACCGCTTCCTTCCAGGTTTGCGCTGGTGGGTTGGATTCAAGGTCTCGTTTGTGGATTTCGATCGCCCGAACCGTGCCGCAGGTGAACCCAAACAGACGCTGGGAAGGTTATTCAAATACGGGTTGGATGCGATTCTCAGCTTTAGCTATAAACCCCTTCGTCTCGCTCTCGCCCTTGGTCTGATCGCGGCTGCGGTGGCCATTGCCGCAGCCTTATGTCTGGTTATACTGCGCATATTCCGTCTCGGAATCTTTCGCGAAGATATTGTCATGGGCTACACAAGTTTGATGTGCACCATCCTGTTCGTGGGAAGTATTCAATTGATCTGTACTGGTATTCTCGGCGAATACCTCGGCAGAATCTATGATGAGGTGAAGCGGAGGCCTTTGTTCGTAGTTCGCGAAGTCCACCGCAACGCGGACTAAGATGCTGCATCGTTTTTGTCTCCTTCTGTTACTCGCATCGATTATGTTAGCCGCGGCAGGCAAGGCCCGCGACAAGCATTTCTGGTTCGATGAAATTCTCACTCTGACCATCTCCAGGTTACCCGTCGGCCCCGAAATGTGGGATGCGATGACTGCCGGTTTTGAGTTCAATCCCCCTTTGTTGTACCTGGTCACTCATGGCGCGATTCAGTGGTTTGGTGAAGGCCATATCGCCGCTCGGTTGCCGCAAATTATTGCTGGTATAGGGGGATTGCTGATCGGTTTTGCCGTAGTCTCGCGGGGGTCTAACCCAGTTGCGGGATTCTGGTTCGTGCTTCTTCTCAGTAGCACACAGATGTTTGCGTACTTCTACGAAGCCAGGCCCTATAGTATCGTTTTCTTCGTCACGATGCTCGCCTGGTTCATTTGGCAGAAAATCGCAGATCAATCTCAGCCTCGCCTGATGTATCTGATTGCTCTCACGATGTCTCTTGCGGTAGCCATTCTCTTCCACCTTTGGTCAATTGTTCTTCTGCCTTGTTTCGCCGCCTCCGCTCTGGCCCTCTCGTACGAAAGAAAACAGTTCCTGTGGCGGGAAATAGCCGCTGTCTGCTTGGCGCTGCCTGTTATAGCTTTCTGCTTTCCAATGATTCGGGCAAGCCGTGGTATTGTTTTCGGGGGTCCCATATATTTCCCCTCTCTCTGGAACGCTACAATCGGTTTCTATCTCGATAATCTCGGCTTGCTACTGCTGGTGTTCTTGGGTTCTACCTTTATACTCGTCTCTTGCGCCACTCTCCGAAGAAAAGGTGCCCCCGCGCACCTCACACTTCCACTGGTGCCTTTGCACGAGATGGTGCTTGCCGGCTCCTTGATACTCTCCCCGCTCATGATCTTTGCGGTCACCAAACTAACGCACAGCGCATTCATGTCACGTTACGCCTTGGTTGCTTGCTCTGGTGCGGCTTTTTGGTGCGCGCGCATGCTCTCTAGCATCGCCTCGCCGAACCGCTTGGTTTCGGTTGGTATTCTCATGACATTAAGCCTTTACTACATAGGCCAGTCCGGAAAATTGGCCACAAAGGGATGGAGCTCAACGAAGGATCCGGCCGGTGATCTTTCAGCACTGACAATACCTCCGTATAGAAATCTTCCAATCATCTACGCGCAGCCTATCGAGTTCGTGGAATCCGATTTTTACGCTCCGCAAGACTTAGCAGGCCGTTTTGTCTACGTTGCAGACAGTCGCATGGCAATCCAGTTTACTCAAACCGACGGAGTCGACACGGCGCTGCTGAATGGGTCTAGGTGGCTCAGGTTGAAGGGCAAGGTGATTTCCTATGAAGAATTCTTGGCGTCGTACAAAAAGTTCGTGCTTTTGCATGATGACAACCCCGAGTTCAATTGGCTAAGCCCGAGATTGCGTCAAATTGGTGTCCGGTTGACCACAATACCCAGCACAGGACAGCGGATGTTATTGTGTGAATTCCCCTAGGACAAGCTCATCGTAATGCTCCCACTAATCAAAGCCACCCTCTTGGCCTCCATCCTCGCCGCAGCCGCTGGGGTGAGTCTGGGGCATCCCAACTCCCTCCGCAAGATCCACCGCGCCTTCGCCAATCTCGCCTCCCGCACCTGGCTCTGTCTCCTCATCCTAGCCCTCCTCCCCATCACCCTCCGCTTAGCTCTCCTTCCCTGGCTCCCTCCCCCTGTCCCCCGAGTGCACGATGAATTCAGCCATCTCCTGGTCGCCGATACCTTGGCTCACGGCCGCCTCGCCAATCCCACTCACCCCTTCTGGCGCCACCTCGAAACCAACTACGTCTTGCATCAACCTGCCTACGCCTCCAAGTACCCCCCCGGCATTGGCGCGTCCATGGCGCTCGGCCAGAGCCTCACCGGCCACCCCTGGGCCGGTGTGCTCCTCACCATCGGACTGTTCTGCGCCCTCAGCTTCTGGATGCTCCTGGGTTGGCTCTCTCCCTCCTGGGCTTTTCTAGGCGGTCTGCTCATTTCCCTCCGCTTTGGCTTCCTGCACTATTGGGCCGAATCCTATTGGGGGGGAGGCGTTGCCGCCCTCGGCGGCGCAATCGCTTTCGGCTCCCTCGCCAGGCTTTGGAGCACAAAATCCCCCCGCTACGCCGCCCTGCTCGTTGCCGGCTGGGGTCTCATCTGGTTCACACGCCCTTACGAAGCCGCCGTCTGTGCCGTTCTTCTCACTCCCCTCATCCTCAAACCGTTTTTCCGTTCTGGAATCAGAACCATGGCGGCTTCCCTGGCGCCCGCCATCCTCGTTGGGCTCGCCATCGGTGCGTTCTTCTTCTACTACAATTGGCGCATCACTGGAAGCCCTTGGACCATGCCCTATCAGCTTTACCAGCAAAAGTATGGCGTCCCGCAGAACTTTCTCTGGCAGGACATGGTCCGGGGCCCCGTCCCTGAAAAAAAGAACCTTGCTGCCACCTTTGATTGGCAGCAGAAGGAGTATCTCCGCCACAAACCGTTTTCTGCCTTCCTCCGCACCTCCGCAGCCTATCTCCCCGAGCTTTGCGACTTCTATGCAGGCTACCTCGGCCGCGGACTGCCTTTATTGCTCCTCTGCTGGCCCCCTTTGTGGCGCCGCAATCCCTGGATTCCTATCCTGCTCCTGATCCTTGGATTGTCCTTCCTCGCCTCTCTGTTGTATCCCTTCCGGCAACCGCATTATTTGGCCCACTACGCATCTGTTTGGGCGCTTCTGCTTGTGTTTTCGCTCCAGTTTCTTTGGCACTGGTCGCCGGCATCGCGCCCCATCGGCCGCATTCTGGTCTTAGCCCTCATCGCGACAACCTGGTTTCAGAAGTGGAAGGCACCAGAAGACAATTGGAGGGAATGGAGCCAGGTGCGAGCCAATATCGCAGACGAACTTCACCGAGCCGGGAATCAACACCTGGTGTTCGTCACCTACTCACAGGACCACAACATGTACAAAGAGTGGGTCTCCAACGCCGCCGACATCGACAACTCCCCCATCGTCTGGGCCCAGCCTATCGACCC